>JAAXHR010000401.1:0-17596 GCA_012270805.1 Dehalococcoidia bacterium | reverse complement strand
TGACCGATGGCGACGAAGAGCACATCGGCGGCCTCGTTGAAGACTCCGGTGGTGTCGTTTTCGTCAACCGCTTCGCGGAGCTCTCGCACCTCTTCGGCCAGGATTGGGCCGCGCCGGTCGATAATGCTTGCAGGTGCCGTGTGTTCGAAGTGCCCAGAACCGAAACCCCACCGGTTGTGGAAATCCCAGACCTCTCGCGCCATGTCGGAAACCGCCTGAACGAACTCCTCTTCTCCAACGGTGTTGGGGGCGTAACGGGGCTGATCGGCAACGCTCACAGAGGGATATTCCCGTGTTTTTTGGCTGGGAGGTCGTCAACTTTGCTTGCGAGCATCTCGAGAGCATCGATGACACGTACGCGAGTGTCGCGCGGGTCGATAACGTCGTCGACGTATCCGCGGTTCGCCGCAATGTATGGATTGGCGAAGCGTTCGCGGTAGTCGGCTACGAGTTCTTGGCGTTTCGCGTCAGGGTCATCGGCGGCGGCGATGTCGCGGCGCGCAATGACGTTCACTGCGCCATCAGGCCCCATCACTGCGATCTCGGCCGTGGGCCACGCCAAGTTGACGTCGCAGCGGAGCTCTTTGCTGCCCATGACGATGTATGCGCCGCCGTAGGCTTTGCGTAGAATCACGGTAATTTTGGGGACAGTGGCTTCAGAGTATGCGTAGAGCATCTTTGCGCCGTGGCGGATGATGCCGCCCTGCTCTTGCGCAGTGCCGGGCATGAAGCCAGGGACATCGACGAGAGTCAGGATTGGAATGTTGAATGCGTCGCAGAAGCGGACGAAGCGGGCGCCTTTGTCGGAGGCATCGATGTCCAGGACACCGGCGAGTTCGTTGGGTTGGTTTGCAACAATGCCTACCGTCGAACCACCCATGCGGCCAAAGCCGACGACGATATTGCGGGCGTACTCGGCGTGGACTTGCATGAAGTCGCCGTTGTCTACAATCTCCTCGACAACATCCAAGACCTCGTACGGCATGTTCGGGTCGTCGGGGATTACCGCGGCTAGTTTTTCTGGACGGCGGTTCGTGGGATCTTCGGAAGGGGGCACAGGCGGCGATGATGCGTTGTTGGACGGCAAGAAACTAAGGAGCCGTCGAACTTCCGCATAGCAGGAATCTTCGTCAGGCGCCGCATAGTGCGCGACACCGGAAGTCGTCGCATGCATTCCCGCGCCGCCGAGATCCTCATGTGTAACGTCCTCACCAGTAACGGATCGAACGACATCGGGGCCGGTGATGTACATCTGCCCTATCGACTCGACCATGAAGATGAAGTCGGTCATCGCGGGCGAGTAGACCGCGCCGCCCGCCGATGGACCAGCGATGATCGTAATTTGTGGGATCACACCAGAGGCCAAAGTGTTGCGTCGGAAGATTTCACCGTATCCGGCGAGTGAATCGATGCCCTCTTGAATGCGAGCCCCACCCGAGTCGTTGATGCCCACCACCGGCGCTCCGACTTTGATGGCGTGATCCATCACCTTCGAGATCTTCTGCGCTGCGATCTGTGAGAGTGAGCCGCCAAGGACGGTAAAGTCCTGCGCGTATCCGAATACAGTTCGACCTTCGACTTTGCCCCATGCGGTTACCACCGAGTCGCCTTCAAAGCGTTGCCTGTCGAGACCGAGATCAGTCGAGCGATGGGTGTTAAATGTGTCGATCTCGGTGAAGTTGCCGCCGTCGAAGAGCTTTGCCAAGCGTTCTCGAGCGGTGAGCTTGCCGCGTTTCTGCTGCGATTCGATGCGTCGTTCACCACCCCCCAGTTTCGCAGTAGAGCGACGAGATTCCAATGCTGTGAGACGGCTTTCGAAACCGTTAGTTGAAGACGTTTTTTCTTGTTGTTGAGTGATCTCTCTTCGCCCCTGGTGAGCCAGAAATAGAACCTGCGTCGCATCTCCGATTTGTCGCGGTTGCCAACTTAGAATCCTAACTTACAACGCAACCGCGCGATGCGGAACTCACTCACTCCCGCAACTTCAATTGCCGTTCAATACAGAGGAAGCCACACATCGTCCACCACTGAAAATCAGCGGTCGCATTTTCGATTGGGGTTCCCGCACTTACATCATGGGAATCCTAAACGTCACTCCAGATTCCTTCTCGGGCGACGGCACCATGCGGGACGAGCAGAATTGGGTCACCGCATCAGTCGACGCCGCGCTGCGGATGGAGGACGAAGGGGCGGACATCATCGACATCGGCGGTGAATCGACGCGTCCCGCATCCGTCTATCCGGATGCGCGTCCCGTCCCCGCAGACGAAGAGCTTGAACGGGTATTGCCAGTGATCTCCTCCCTCAAGCACCGCTGCGACATTCCGATTAGCATCGACACTCGCAAAGCAAAGGTGGCTGACATCGCCCTTTCTGAAGGCGCCAGCATGGCGAACGACGTGTCGATGTTGTCAGACCCTGATATGGCGACGCGTGTCGCCAAGCACAACGCGCCCATCGTCATAAGTCACATCAGAGCCAAGGCTCAGTATGACAACGTCGCCCGCGACATCAGCAAAGAGCTTGGCGACGCGGTTTCGAGCGCGTTGCGCGACGGAGTCGACGAAACTCGGATCATCATCGATCCGGGCATCGGTTTTGCCAAGAATGCGTCTCACAGCCTGGAAGCGTTGCGACATCTCGATTCGATCAAGACCAACCTCCGCAATCTGCCCATGTTGGTAGGCGCCTCACGCAAATCCTTCATCGGCGCAATCCTCGACGCGGAACCGTACGACCGCGTCGAAGGCAATGCGGCCTCGACCGCGCTCGCCATCGCATTGGGCGCCGACATCGTGCGGGTCCACGAAGTTCACGCGATGGCACGCGTTGCAAAGGTGACTGATGCGATCGTTCGCGGTTGGGAACCCGGATATCAAGCCCCGCAAAGCGAACACGTGGGTCGCGCGATTAAAAGGGAAACCTGATTGGCTTACAAGTCTGAACCCATCGTCGCTTGCATCGGGCTTGGCAGCAACCTCGGCGACCGCGTCGCGCACCTGCGATCCGCTGTCAACGCGATTCAACATCTCGGTGCTTCAATGTCCGTATCGTCGGTATATGAATCCGAGCCCTTTGGCGTCGGCGATGATGAGCAACCGATCTATCTGAACATGGCGGTCTCGATACAGACGAAACTCGCCCCGGAACAGTTGCTCGCAGAACTCCTGGATATTGAACGAGCAAACGGACGTGTTCGGCTGCGAAGAAACGAGGCTCGGACCTTGGACCTCGATATTTTGATGTTCGGCGAGCACCTGATCGAGACATCAGCGTTGACCGTGCCCCACCCGCGAATGCACGAGCGAGCGTTCGTGATGTTGCCGCTCGCAGAGATCGCTCCTCATATGGTTCATCCCGTGTTGCAGCGCACGGTGTCGGAGATTGCCGCAAGTCTGCCTGACCAAGGCGTGCGGCGAATCGGCAGTCTCGATGCTGCACCAGCGCAGATACCCTTTACGAATCCTGTCTGAGTGCTTGGATCAAGATGTACACCGCGATTGCGAGGAATACCGCCCAAATGAAGATGCGGGGACTGATCTTTTTCAACACTGCGTATACTGCCAAACTTGGATATCTCAAACTATGAGCAACGGGCCGTTTTCAGCAATCGTATCCGATATCGACGGGACGCTGTTGACGAGAGTCAACGGCAACATTTCGCCTCGTCTTAAGGCCGCGGTCGCGGAAGTTGCAAGTCGAGGGATACCGTTCTCGTTGTCAACCGGACGGATGCGGCGTTCAGCCTGGATCGTGCATCAGGAGATAGGCGCGAACGCGACGATGTTCTGCTACCAAGGCGCGATGGCAGTCGATGCGGAGACGAACACGTTGCTCAGGCATGAGCGGTTGGATGAATCGACGGCGGCGGCGGCGATCCAGTTTTTCAAAGGTCGAGGCCTAGATATCCGGGTCTATGTGGATGACGATGTGTTTGTTTCTCACCAGAATGAAGAAGATTTCGACTACGCGCAGCGTAACCATGCCAAGCTGGTTAAAGTCAACGATCTTTTTCCGCTGGCGAAGCGTGAACCCACCGTGGTGCTTGGGATATCACCGCCAAGTGAGATGGAGCCGCATGTCAACGACATCGCCAGGTTGCTCGGATCATCGGCCGAGGTCACGCACTCGTTGCCTCATTTCTGCGAGGTCGGATCGCCTCGGGCCGGCAAGGTCCGCGCCCTGTGCTGGCTGGCAGACCGTCAAGGGTTGGAGCCGTCGGACTACATCACCTTCGGCGACGGACTAGGCGATCTCGAAATGATCCGCTGGGCGGGACGCGGATACGCGGTCGGCAATGCTCACCCGATGGTGATTGATGCGGCTGATGAGCACATCCCCGGACCTGACAGCGAAGGAGTCGCGTTGGAGTTAGGTCGGTTGAGCCGGGATGGGCTGCTGAAAAGGCCGGTTTGATCGATTAGAAGCCAGAGGTCTGACACCTGCGTTTACTTATCATCTGAATTCGCCTATAATGCGGCGCAGTTGTAGCTTTCGCGCTCACGGTGCGAAGTGCTGAACACGGCTTTGATCTGAACCTGACTTACACCGCCACATGTCCGTCACCTACCTGCTGAAGAGAGTCGGGCTCTTCGTGTTGGTGGTTTGGCTCGGAGTCACGATCAATTTCTTCTTGCCGCGTCTGGCTCCCGGTGATCCGATACAGGAATACCTGGGGCAGTTGGCACAGGCCGGGATGTTCGTAGGTGACCCTTCGGCCGGATTCGTCGAGGAGTATCGGGCCAAATTCGGTCTCGACAAGCCGTTGTGGCAGCAGTACGTCAACTATTGGATCGATGTTTCGCAGTTCAATTTCGGTTTGTCGGTAGTTGACTATCCCGTAGAAGTGACTAGGGTGATCAGGGCGGCGTTGCCGTGGACGTTGGGGTTGTTGACAACTGCCACCTTGATCGGATTCGTGTTGGGTACGTTGTTCGGGGCGCTGATGGTTGCGGCTCCCGGACCTTGGAAGAGGTTACTGGCGTGGACGACGCCGTTCGTGATGATTGTTCATTCGATCCCCTACTTCTTGCTGGGGATTGTGCTTATTGCTCTGTTCGCGTTTACGTGGGCGTTCTTTCCTCTCGGTGGCGGTTACACGCTGGGCGAGTCTCCAGAGTTCAGCCTCAGCGGACTCTTCACAATCGTGAAGCACGCCTTCTTACCGGCGTTGTCGCTGGTCGCAGTCGCCGCCGGAGGTTGGGCCATCGTGATGCGTTCGATGATCGTCGTCGTCCAAGGCGAAGATTACGTGCAGATGTCACGCGCGATGGGTCTCAAGCCGTGGCGCGTCTTTTACACCTACCAAGTCAGAAACGCGTTGTTGCCGCAGATCACGTTTCTTGCATTGAGTCTGGGATTCATCGTATCGGGATCGGCCCTAGTGGAGGTGGTCTTCGTCTATCCAGGTATCGGCACGATATTGCTCGATGCCATCACGGTCAAAGACCTTCCGTTGTTGCAATTGATCCTTCTGGTGGTGATTGTGGTAGTCACCCTATTCCTGATACTGCTTGACATCATTTATCCGATCTTGGATCCGAGGATTCGGCATGAGACTGATTGATCGGATAGGCATTTGATGGTTGAACAACCGAGCAATGAGATTCCTTCGGTGTCATTGGCGCGGCAGTTTTTACGACTGTTAGCTGGCAACTCACTTCTGCTGCTCGGGTTGGTGCTTCTGGGGGCAGTGATCGCCTTCACGGCCCTTGGTTATCTGTTCGTTGATCTCGAGTTGGCGCGTCTTAATGCAGCACCTATTTCACAGCCGCCATCGTTGGAGCATTGGTTCGGAACCGATGCGGTGGGCAGGTCCATACTGGCGCTTCTGGTAATCGGGACTCCGAAAACGTTGCTGATAGGCCTTTTGGCGGGCATTTGCGGCATCACGATCGGTACCTGCCTCGGGTTCTTCGCAGGATACGTGCGCGGTTGGGCAGACACCTTCATCCGCATCATTTCAGATGTCCTGTTCGTGATACCGATACTTTTCCTCCTCGTCTTCATCATCGAGTACTTTCCGGTCGGTGCAGTATGGATCATGGGAATAGTCATCGGCGTGTTGTCATGGATGGGCACGGCGCGCACGATTCGCGCTCAAGTACTGACGCTCCGAGAACGTGCATTCGTCAACATGGCACGCGCCTCAGGTGCCGGAACGGGGCGGATCATCTTCTTAGAACTCATGCCGAACCTGACGTCGTACCTCGCCGCGAGCTTTGTCCAAGCCGTGTCGGGCGGAATCCTATTCTCGATCGGATTGGAAGTGCTAGGGCTAGGACCTGCTAACTCGCAGACCCTTGGTTGGTCGATCTGGTGGGCAAACGACTATGGCGCAGTGCTCCGAGGATTCTGGTGGTGGTGGGGTTCGCCGGTCGTAATGATCGTGATTATTTTCTTGGGGTTGTTCCTGACATCCTTGGGGCTTGACCGAATCGCAAACCCGAGATTGCGAGGCACGTCATGACATCCCCGAACGACGGCCCGGTCCTCCAAGTCAAAAACCTGACCGTCGAATATGAGACTGCGCGCGGTATGTTACGCGCAGCTGATGACGTGTCATTCGAGTTGTGGCCTGGTCAACGATTCGGTTTAGTCGGTGAATCCGGTTCTGGCAAGACCACTACTGCCCTTGCACTAATGCGATTAACACAGCTGCCCGGGCGAATAGTCGGTGGCGAGGTGTTGCTTGACGGCGTCGATCTCCTCGGCTTGTCGGAAAGTCGGATGCGCGAGATGCGCCTGGCCCAGATATCCTACGTGCCGCAAGGTGCTATGAACTCGCTCAACCCGGTCGTGAAGGTCGGGAATCAGATCGCCAACGGCTTCAAGGACCATATCGACGACATCAGCAGATCGGAGATCTCTGAGCGCATAGTCCAAGTGTTGCGAAGCGTGGGACTCGATCCGTCGGTTTCGCGAATGTATCCGCACGAACTCAGCGGTGGGATGAAGCAGCGCGTTGCGATCGCCATCGCAGTCTCTCTCCGCCCCAAGGTGATAATCGCCGACGAACCCACGAGCGCGCTTGACGTCGTCGTGCAACGTGAAGTCATGCTCACACTGCGAACCTTGCAAGAGGAGATCGGGGCGGCCGTGCTTATCGTCGGACACGACATGGGGTTGATGGCCCAGTTCGCATCGCACGTCGGCGTCATGTACGCCGGAAGGCTTGTCGAGGTCGGGCAGGTTTTGGACATCTTCGATGACCCTTTTCACCCCTATACTCGTGCTCTGATCGCCAGCCTGCCGTCGCCCAATCGTCGCCATCGTCTCGCAGGCATACCCGGCCTACCGCCAGCCCTGCTCGAGTTGCCGTCGGGCTGCTCGTTCAACCCGCGTTGCGAATCCGTCATGGAGGTTTGCAGATCGGTGGATCCTGACTATGACCAGATCCGCGAGGGTCGATGGGCCAGCTGCCATCTCTACTCAGAATCGGGGGCGCTGACGTGAGCGCGGTTTTAGAAGCTGATCGTCTGACCCGGGTGTTCAGCCGAGGGCTGTTCAACAAGGTGCAGAACGTCGCGGTAAACGACATCAGTTTACGCGTCGATGACGACAACCCCAGCATCACAGTTATTGCTGGAGAGAGCGGCAGTGGAAAGACGACGTTGGCTTCGATGCTTCTTGGCTTCATGCGCCCGACAAGCGGCGAGATCCGTTACGGGGGCCGCGATATCCATTCGCTCAAAGGCGATGATTGGAGAGAGTTCCGTCGCAACATCCAGCCGATATTCCAAGACCCGTTCGAGGTGTTCAACCCGGTCTACCGCGTCGACAGGATATTGACTCAACCGGCGCGGCTCTACAAGATCGCCGATTCTGAAGAGCAGGCACGAGAGTTGGTCGAGGAGGCTTTGCGGCAGGTCGGTTTGCGTCCTGCGGAAACGATGGGACGCTTCCCGCACCAGTTGAGCGGCGGACAGCGGCAACGCATAACCGTCGCCCGCGCCTTCCTATTGAAGCCTAAGGTCATCGTCGCCGACGAGCCTGTCTCGATGATTGACGCCTCTCTGCGAGCGACCGTTCTGGAAAGCTTGCGGGCTCTAAAGACCGAGTTGGGAATTTCGATCATTTACATCACACACGACCTCACAACCGCGTATCAAGTAGGCGATACCATCTACGTGCTCTACAGGGGATCGGTTGTGGAAGCAGGCAACGTCGAAAACGTTGTCCAAGAGCCCTCGCATCCCTACACCCAACTGTTGATGGGTTCCATCCCGGTTCCTGATCCGCGTGTGCCTTGGGGTGAAAACTTATCCCCGATAACATCAGGAGATCAACGCGAGATCGCGGTTGCAGGATGTGCATTTGCGCCGCGCTGCCCTCACGCGTTCGATCGATGCGAAAACGATCCACCGCACTATAGCCTTGATGATGGTCGCGCGGTCAAGTGCTTCTTGTACGAGGATGGACCAGTAACCGACTTGGATTCGATGCTTTCCAAAAGCGTGACGTCATCAGCCTGAAACGATTTTCAACACGGTTTACCCACAAAATCAAACAGCTTTGTGCAACAAAAACGGAGAACACAAGTAAAGGAGATATCCGGAATGTTCAAGTTACATAAGTTGCTTGCGATCGCCGCCCTGAGCGTCATCTTGGCCGGCGTCGCAGCGTTTGCGTGTACTTCCGAAAAGATCGTCGTTCAGACGGTCGAGGTCGAGGTGGCGCGCGAAGTTAAAGTCGTCGAGACCGTCGTCGTCGAGAAAGAGACGATCGTTGAAGGGCAGACCGTCATTCAAACCGTCGTCGTCGAGCGGGAACGCGTCGTAGAAGGCGAGACAGTCGTTGAGACTGTTGTGGTCGAAAAAGAGGTCGTGGTCCAACGAGACGTCGAAGTCGCGGTGGAGGTCGAAAAGGTCGTTACGGCAACCGCTGAACCCACGGCGACACCGCCTCCTGCATCGGGTACGGAAGGCCTGCGCGATGTCTCACGAGACCGCACGCTCGTGATTGCAATCGGTGGCCAGCAACTCGACCCGGCAAACATGAACTTGCTGTCTGGCGGCGGACTTAGCCGAATCAGGACGTTCTCCAACAACTCGTGGCTCGAGTTCCTGTTCTACTTCGGACACCATGATGGCAAAGTGCGCCCGTGGTTGGCGGAGGACTGGCAGTACAACGACACGTACGATGAGATCACGATCACTCTACGAGACGATGCTTACTGGTCCGACGGAACGCCGTTCACCGCCGAAGACGTCAGATTCACGTGGCAGGACCTGATCATCAACAACCCCACGAGCGCGTTCCACTTCCGCTTGAAGGGCGCGGTCGAGAGCGTCGAAGCGCCAGACGACCACACCGTCAAGCTGAATCTGACACGTCCAGACCAGCGAATATTCTTCATCCTCTTCCAAGAGAACTCAGAAGAACAGTTGCCTGTCTTACCGAAGCACATCTGGGAAGGCAAGGATCCAGAGACGTTCGAAAACGTCGACATCGCGCAGGGTTGGCCAGTCGGTACAGGCGCATTCAAGCTCGTGAAGGCTGCGCCTGAAGCGTTGATCTTCGATCGAGACGACAACTGGTGGGCCGCAAAAGCTGGTTTAGCGCCCCTACCCGCGGTCGAGCGCATCGTCTTCGCACCGTCAGGCGATGAGCAATCGATCGCTTTAAGGCTTGCTCGCAACGAGATCGACTTGCAGTTCACGTTCCAGCCCGGCCTTTTCGAGCTCACCCGCGTGCGCAACCCCAAGGTGATTTCGTGGCAGGACGACCCGTTCATCCACGACCCGAACGGCTGCATGATCTCGATGACGATGAACAACAAAGTCGCACCGTTCGACGACCCGGCGGTGAGGCGAGCGTTGAACTTTGCCATCGACAAGCAATCGGTTGCCAACCTAGCATTTGAAGGGACAACCGTACCGGTCTCTGTGCCGCTCGCGATCGGATTCCCAGGTCCAGCCGCGTACTACGAAAAGATCCGTGATCTGATCGAAGCCGATGGTGCCGACCAGCACAATCCTGACAAGGCGGCGGAGATCATGGAGGCGGCCGGATACAGCCGCAATGACGACGGTTTCTGGACCGATTCGAGTGGCGAAGTCCTGCAGATCGAGCTCTGGAACCCCGCACCTGCCTATTGGAAGATGTCCCGCGCTGGCACCGCCGTTGTCGAGAGCGCACAGCGCGCTGGCTTCGACGCAGTGGAACGTCGTGGTCTGACCGGTTTCTGGGGCAAGCAGGCAGTTGGCGACCTGCCGTCATGGTTGACCTGGCACTGCGGCAGCACTGTTGAGCCATACCAGACTTACGTCCACTGGCACTCCAACAACTCGGCAGATATCGGCGAAACCGTCGCATACTTCCTCTCGGCTCCTCGATACGAGAACCCAGAGTACGACGTGCTTGTCGACCAGATGGGTACGTTGGAGGCATCGCCAGACAACGCGGAATACATCGACCTCTTCCGTCAAGCGACGGAGATCATCCTTCGCGACATGCCAGAGATCCAGTTGGTCATCGACGGTCACATCAACGCGATGAACACGACGTATTGGACTGGCTGGCCCACGAGCCAGACGGCGGACCTGCGCTCAGAACGCATCTGGGCTGAGTTCTACCACGCCATTATCCGACTGCAACCGGCAGGCGGCTAGTTCGGCAATCGCTATCCAGCGATCAATTCAACAGGGCCCGCTCGCAAGAGCGGGCCCTGTTTTTTGCGTGCGCGAAAATCTGATCGTCACTAACATCGATTCGCTGATATCCTGCGAGAACATGTAAATGTTTCGTCTAGATTACGCATCTGGTGATTTTTCACCACGCTAGTTGACGAAAACGAATCATTCAACATCAGCAGAGGAGATGCTTGGAATGTTGAAGTTACGCAAGATCCTCGCGCTCGGCCTTTTCAGCGTTGCTCTATCCGCGGTAGCGGCATTCGCCTGCACGCAAGAAAAGATTGTCGTCCAGACAGTCGAAGTTCAAGTCGACCGCGAAGTGCGCGTCGTCGAGACCGTCGTCGTTGAGAAAGAAACCATTGTCGAGGGTGAGACGATCATACAGACGGTTGTCGTTGAGAAAGAGCGGGTCGTTGAAGGCGAAACCGTCGTCGAGACCGTCGTCGTCGAAAAAGAGGTTGTGGTCCAACGAGACGTTGAAGTCGCGGTGGAAGTCGAAAGGGTCGTCACGGCAACCGCTGAACCCACGGCGACACCGCCTCCCGCTGCCGGCACTGAAGGGCTCCGCGACGTGCCGCGCAATCGAACCCTCGTAATCGCCATCGGAGGACAGCAACTCCCGCCCGCGAACATGAACCTGCTCTCGGGTGGGGCGCTCAGCCGTATCAGGGCATACGCGAACCAAACGTGGATCGAATTTCCCTTCTACTACGGCCACCATAACGGGGAAGTCTATCCCTGGCTCGCCACAGACTGGCAGTACAACGACACGTTCGACGAGGTCACCATCACCTTCCGAGAAGATGTCCACTGGTCAGATGGCACACCGTTCACCGCCGAAGACGTCCGATTCACGTGGCAAGACCTCATCTTAGACAACCCCTCGAGCGCGTTCCACTTCCGCCTGAAAGGTGTGGTCGAGAACGTGGAAAAGGTGGATGACTACACCATTAAACTGCACCTGACGCAACCGGACCAGCGGATATTCCTGGTTCTCTTCCAAGAAAACTCCGAAGAGCAGATGCCGGTATTGCCGAAGCACATCTGGGAAGGCAAGGACCCGGAGACTTTCGAGAACATCGACATCCCGCAGGGCTGGCCGGTCGGCACCGGCGCGTTCAAGCTCGCAAAGGCCGCACCAGAGGCGTTGATCTTCGACCGTGACGACAACTGGTGGGCAGCTAAAGCAGGTTTGGCGCCGTTGCCTGCGGTCGAACGCATCGTCTTCGCACCGGCCGGAGATGAGCAGTCGATCGCGCTGAGGATGGCAAATAACGATATCGACGTGCAGTTTACGTTCCAGGCCGGACTGTACGAATTGACACGCGTGCGCAACCCCAAGATCATCTCGTTCAAAGACGAGCCGTTCGGGCTCGACCCCAACGGATGCATGATCTCGATGACGATGAACAACAAGGTGAAGCCTTTTGACGACCCAGCTGTACGACGGGCATTGAACTACTCTATCGACAAGCAGTCCGTTAACAACCTTGCGTTTGAGGGTGCGGCAAATAATGTGGGGGTGCCTCTCGCGGTTACATTCCCGGGTCCGGCGGAATACTACGAGAAGATCAAGGATCTTATCGATGCCGACGGCACTGAGATCCATAACCCTGAAAAGGCTGCTGAGATCATGGAAGCCGCCGGCTACTCCAAAAACGAAGCCGGTTTCTGGACCGACGCTGACGGCGAGATTCTCAAGATCGAGCTTTGGAACCCGGCGCCCGGATACTTCATAATGTCCCGCTCCGGCACAGCAGTTGTTGAGAGCCTTCAACGCGCCGGGTTCGACGCGGTTGAGCGTCGTGGTCTAACCGGTTTCTGGGGCAAACAGGCCGTTGGCGACCTTCCTTCTTGGTTGACATGGCACTGCGGCAGCACTATCGAGCCATATCAGACGTACATCCATTGGCATTCCAGCAACTCCGCTGCAATCGGCGAAACCGTCGGATACTTCCTCTCTGCTCCGCGCTACGAGAATCCAGAGTACGACGCGATCATCGACCAGATGGGAGCGATGGTGGCATCACCAGACGATCCTGAGTACGTCGAGCTGTTCCGTCAAGCGACGGAGATCATCCTCCGCGACATGCCGGAGATCCAGTTGGCAGAAGACGGGATCATCAACGCCATGAATACCACCTATTGGACCGGATGGCCGACGGCCGAGACCTCCGACTTCCCATCGCACCGCGTCTGGGCCGCGTTCTACCAAGCCATCATTCGACTGCAACCAACAGGTGAGTAGGGGCAAGTTTCAAACATGCCTCTACCGCGTAAACGTGTAGGTACACTTATCGGTTGGCAATCGATTACCGTCGCGCTGCCCCATGCTTCAACTTACCCGTCGCACAGCCTCATTCGTCGCCACGGTTTTCCTCGCCGGTTCACTCGCCTATCTGATACCCCGTTTTCCCGCGCTGTGGACAGACTACGGTTCGTTCCCCACGATATTCGATTTCATCGATTGGTGGACTTGGGTGCTTAAAGGCGGGTTCATCACCGACAAAGTCACCCAAGCCATTCCGTGGACCCTGGCCTTGATGGGCCTCGCGACCGCAGTGTCGTTCATCCTCGGATCGATTGCAGGCGCATTGATGGCCTCACCGTTCGGAAAGATCGGGCATATCGCCCGATGGGGCGCGCCCGCCGCCCTGACGATGTACGCCACGCCGTACTTCATCTTCGGAATGGTGCTGATATGGCTTTTCGTTTGGCTCTGGGCTGTCTTCCCCACCGGTGGCGGATACACCTTGGGTGAGACGCCGACGCTCACCTGGCAGGGGATCCAAACGCTCATCTGGCACGGAACACTGCCGACACTCAGCATCATCCTGACTGGCACTGCCCATTGGCTGGTTTTAATGCGCGGCATGATGGTGACGGTCGAGGGTGAAGATTACGTAATCCAATCGCGCGCCATGGGTCTGCAAGATTGGCGAATCTTTGCGTGGTACCGGATGCGGAACTGTGCCCTCCCTCAATTCACCCAGCTGTTCCTGAGCATGGGCATCATCTTCACCGGCGCCGTGATGGTCGAGATCGTATTCGCCTATCCCGGAATCGGATACCTGCTGCAACAGGCGATACTTGGCAACAATTCCGGGTTGGTCCAATCTATCGTCATCACAACCGCCATCATCTTCGCCGTTCTATTGGCGATCATGGAGCTGCTTTACCCCTTGATAGACCGCCGCATCGTGCGCGATTGATCATTCCCACATCATCTCTTCGGTGCAGTTTCGTCGAAAGAAACCTTTTCAAACACAGATCCGGCATAACGAGGGATTGTAAAACCACGTACCCAAGGCTGAACTATATGTGACCACGGGGCCTCAAAACTCCAAATCGGTAGGACGAGCGCTTGGTCTAAAGCGTAGTTCTCTGCGGCAAGGTACTTCCGTGCCCGTTCTACGGCGTCCAACTCCGCGGCCGCCTCCTCGAGCTGCTTGCTTAGTTCAATCATTTCGGGGGAAGTGTTGACGCCGAAGATGGTCGGAATCGGTGACAACACCGCGTGTACGTCGGGATAAGGCGGTGAATGGATTGCGAACAACATCGAACGACGAGGCACATCCGAGAGCTGAAGCGACGAGGAGATGATTACGTTGACACCAAGTTCTGCATGCCATTGGTTAAATAGCTGCCTGAACATGTAAGCGTACCATCCTGGATTTTCGTCGTAAAAAACGATGGGTGGCATCGTGGAATCTGATGAATCGTCCCAGTACTCTCGACCGACATCAGGATTGAATGGCAACCGCGACGCGTCCGCGCCCGCGTGTCGAAGGCTGGCCGGCACAATCCGCTTTGCTACCGGCAAGTCATCGCCGGGCTTGAAAATAGATGTGTCAGATGCCGACACAATAGCACGTCTGAAGTTCAAACCATCAAACGGCGCTACTTCGGGATTGAAGACTATGTAAGCGAGCGTTGCTGGTCCGACTGAATCCGAATATCGATACGGTTCGTTGGCAGCTCCGTCGGCAATTTCAGCGATTTCATCGCCCACAAGAAGCCGCATATCGATTTCACCACGTGCAAAATGTACTGCCCCGAAGTCTATATCGTCACCTTCGGCATCACCCAAGAGCGGTTCCGTGACAAATTCTACCGCGTCCAAGGATGGACTTTCTCCCCAGAAATGCGGATTGCGGACAATACGACATGTGGTGTGCCAATTCTGGACGCCGAATTCGACGAGCATGAACGGACCAGCACCAACTGGCAGTTGATGCGGCTCAAACTCGACGTTTCGAACGCGGTCGGCCGCGTCATTGGTCCACTGCGTTGGCCACTGGGCTACATTGACCTCATTCAATACGGCAGCGACTGGATCGGTCAACATTATAGGAAAAGCGGCGCGAGCTTTCCCGAGGTGGACGAACATCTTTCGTTCATCGACTATCTCAACGCCTGTCAATTCGTCCAGTCTTCCTGTTATGAGACCATCGGCTCCGACGATGCCACCGAGTATCCGTATTGCGCGGCCACCAGGTGACGACTTTTTCAAAGCGCGTTCCCAACTCCATTTGACATCATTCGTGGTTAGTGCGCTTCCGTCGCTGAATTTCAGATCGTTCCGAAGAGTAAATGCGAACTGCTTGCCGTCATCATCCACTTCATACTTCTCTGCCAACGCGCTTTCGACGGACACTCGATCTTCGCCATACGACAGGCGAGTCAAACCCGCGTGAATCTCGTGGACGATAGGTGCAAACGTTTCGGCTCGATCTGCGCTAGCTCGATCGATCGCGGGGTCCGGAATGAGACATGTGTAAGCACGGATTCGAGCCACATGTCGCGAACTATCAGCCACGCTCGTCTGCACAACGGGTTCCTCTTGGAGCACGTCTTGAATCTCGTTCTCTTTGACCTGTCCGTCTCGAGTCGGATCCGTTTGTCGCGCTGAACAGGCAACGATCATGATGCCTCCGACCGTTAACGTTATTGCTACGACGATTTTTGGCATGACAATATTCGATCCCATCAACTTGGATTTTGACCATGCACCATTGTCCATTTGAGCAGAAGTATGGTAACATGCTGTCAAGTTGCGGTGTCGGGTTTTGCGATTCACTGCGTGCTACCTCTACGGCTCCACCAAGATCTCCTTGTCATACCTCGCCCGCAACCAGATATCGCCGTTGATCGCGTCAACGCCCACCACCCCATAACCGTGGTCGACGCGGTAAGGGTTGGGGTCGTCAGGGAAAGTACCGCCTACCTGGACTGCCCATATCTGCCTCTGCATCCGCGGTGAATCTGGAGAGTAGAGTTCAGATTTTGTCAGTTCCTGCAGGTAACTAAGACGCATGTTGCCAACACGAATGCGGATCTGATCGTAGCCCGCGAACTCGATATCTTCTATTACTTCGGTGAGCGAAGCCTTGGCTATCTCGATCGCTTGAGCCTCGCTTATCGGCGGGTCAGGATCAATCGTAGGCACGGGTTCTTCTGGCTCGCTGCACGCCACGGCGAACGCGATCAACAGCAACGAAACTGCCAACCCCCGATTCGAGATGCATTTGACCGCTCGCGTGGAAAACATAGCGAAACTCACTTGACAGCACTTATGGCGTCACATCTCGGTTTCCCCCGTTCACGGGGGAAATGTCCGAAGGACAAAGGGGGCATCCTCGCGTGTAAAGACCGTCGGGCAAATGAGGGCACCGGGCAGAAGTGGCTATAACATCCGTCGGAAGTGCGTGGTGCATGACCGTGAAGCGTGGAGGTTGTTTGAGGGATGCCCCCTTTTGCTTCGCCATTTCCCCCGCTCGCGGGGAAATCAGTGTAACCGACCATCTCGAACGCCCCCTTTGTCCTTCGGACATTTCCCCCACAACTGAGGGAAATCCGATGGTTGCACAAATATCCCGCCTGCGCAGAACATATTCCGCTTTCCCCCGTTCACGGGGAAATGTCCGAAGGACAAAGGGGGCGCGATTTGCATCAGCTCGCTACCGATATCGAATCTACTTTGCGGACGATGTCGCGAGTGTTGACCAAGTGCTTGCCGAGTCCGAGAGTCTTGGAATCGATCCCCATCGCCAACCCGAGAAGCTGCGGCAAGTGAATTATCGGCAGGTCTGCCTTGCCGCGCTTGTTCTGCCGACGAGCTTTCGGTTGGTAGCCATCAAGGTTGAGGTGACAGAGCGGACACGGCGTGACCATCGCATCGGCGCCGAGTTCGCTCGCGGTACCGGTGTGATTGGCGACCATCCGCAACGAGTTGCGCTGATTGATTAGCAGTATCGGAAAGCCGCAGCAAGCGGTTTTGCCGGGGAAGTCGATTACATTGCCGCCGACCGCTTCGATAACCGTTTCGAGTGAAGTCTGACGTTCGGGGTTTTCGTCGAATCCCAGCGCGTCGGACGGACGCACGATGTAACAGCCGTAAAACGGTGCGAGGTTCACACCCGAAAGTTCCTTCACGAACGTCTTCTTAAGCGTCTCGACTCCGATGTCCTCGACGAGCACCCACAATAAGTGCTTCACGGTCGTGTTGCCGCTGTACGACAAGCCCTCTTCGGCGAGGTAGCCGTTGATCTCTTCCAGATAGTCGGCATTCCGTCGCACGCGACGGTCCGCCTGCGCCATCACACCCTGGCACGTCGAACAAATCGTCAGAACCGGCAGTCCAAGCTGCTCAGCCATCGCCAAAGTGCGGATGTTTAGGATGTCGCCGAGTTTCTGATCTTTCTCCTGCAGCACCCCGGCACCGGTACAAGACGCGCCTGTCAACTCGACCCACTCGATACCGAGGCGATCCATTACTGCAACCGCCGAGTCGAAGAGCTCGGGTCCCGCTCCGCGCGCGACACAACCTGGATAGAAGGCGAATTTCATGAATTTCGCTCGCTCTCTACTCTCTCAAAGATTCGGGTTATCTTCCCGCTCTCATCGGCCTTGTGCGGCACTATCGGCGGCATCTTGCCTTTCAGTACCGATTTGACACC
>JAAXHR010000069.1 GCA_012270805.1 Dehalococcoidia bacterium | reverse complement strand
CCTCGCCTCGCCTCGCCTCGCCTCGCGCTAAGTGTAGAATCGATAGATTCTTCTATCCATTCTTCGTCCATTACTTCATCGACTACCAACTGTGCAAGCCAGTCAGGGGTATAGAACTCTCCGAACGATTTACGGTGCTGACGGTCAATGATGTCTTGGTAAAGCACTCGCAACACATCACGTTCTCGGCTTCGCCAATCGTAAAGATTCGCGTTCTCAAATACTCGGCGAATCCATGCCGCGCCTGCATGGTGCATTGGTCCGTGTTGCCCACGTCGTTGCGGCCAGCTCGCGAAGCCATCACCCATCACATCGCACGGATCTGTACTGCTCTCCGAAAGCGAAGCGATTACCGCCTCTGATACCGTCACAAGAAACGTGTGATCGATGAAAAGCTCCTGTTCACTACCCGCTACATCGAAGCCCGAACCCCGCATCATATCTTTCCAAAGCTCGAATTTCGTTACCGTGTCTTGTACATCAGACAAATCCCTGTGAATACTTCGCAAACTTTCCAAGGAACCGGCGAACACGCTTGCCAAGTTTCCTGGTAGCTCGTACTTTTGTGGAGTATTACCAATGAAATCTGAGAGCCAGTCGACGAGGAATTTCGCGTCCGAAATTGGTGGGCGGTCTGTCTCACTAGACAACAGATAAAGTTCGTGACGGTCGTTTTCCAACCAACGGTAAACGTACCAATCCAACCCGTCGGTCAGAAGCCCCCGCCAATAACGATTTTCTGCGAAACCCAACTGACCGCGACGGGATGCATGTAAGTCGAAAACGTAGCGCTGAAGCTGATCTTGCTGGGTTTCATCCTCCAAACTGCCTGATGCCGAAGGGTTCGCTTTCCCGCGATCTTTTGTTTCGATAACTAGGTTGTTATCCCGAAGGTAGATGTCGGCTTGACCGCTTTGTGTGGACTCCGAACGCGCCGTGAAACCCATCTCACGCACCAAATTCCTGATTGCCGACTCAATCTCCTTTTCGCCGCGCGCTTGCGGATTGATCACTTTTTCCGCCAAGTCGGTCAGTCTTGAGTTGTTTCCTTGCATGGTGGTCATAATTTATACAAACGCCTCCTCTAATGCCAATCCCTCTCATCCTCCAACGTCCGCACGCTCCCGCGTGTGCGAGTTACCGGCGGTCGAGCCTTCAAAGCCTCTTCATCGACATCTATGCCTAACCCAGGCTCCGTCGGAATCTCGATGTAGCCATCCTCGGGCTCGAGATATCCGATCGTGACCTCTCGTGAAGCCGCTTCGACGCCAACCATGTATTCGTAGATCAGGAAGTTTGGCATCCCCGCCGATGCCTGTATCGCTGCCGCACATCCGACCGATGTCGAGTTCCAACCGTGTGGCGAGACACCGATGTAGAACGGTGCCGCCATCGCCGCGATCTGTGTCAGCTCCCAGATTCCGCCAGTGTTGCAGATGTCAGGGTTGATGATGTCCGCAGCACGCGTCTCGCAGACCTCACGGAACTCGTTCCGCGTGTAAAGCGCCTCGCCAGTCACCACCGGGATCGTCGTCGCCTCTTTGACCTCCTTAATAGCCGGAATATTGTCAGGAGGGCACGGCTCCTCGAACCAATACGGACGCAGCGGTTCCAACTCGCGAGCCACGCGGATCGCGTTCATCGGCGCGAGTCGGCGATGGACCTCGATCAGCAACTCCACTTCCGGACCAACCGCCTCGCGAACCGCGGTCACTACCTTGACCGCCTCCTCCAGCACGTCACGCGGCGGATATTCGGTCCACGGGCCAGGGAACGGATCGAACTTCAACGCCTTGAAACCGCGTTCCGCAACTAGACTTGCCGCGCGTTCGCCATACTCTTGCGGGGTATCGCCCCCTGACCAACCATTGGCATAGAGCTTGAGGCGCGGTCGCACTGGACCACCCAAAAGGTCGTAGACCGGCCTTCCCATGGCTTTCCCGACGATATCCCACAACGCGATCTCGATACCGCTCATCGCGCAGTGCAGGTCCATCCCGCCCCGCTTAGTCGCAAAGTCTTCGTGGACGATGTGCATGAAGTGCCGGATGTGGAATGGATCCCGCCCCTCGAGATAACGCGCGATCTGCTTCACGTGCGCCTCTACCTGTGTATCGCGGTCAGCCTGCGTGTATGCTTCGCCCCAACCCACGATTCCGTCGTCTGTCTCGATCTTGACGAACAGGAAGTTCTTCCCCTGACCCGGATCCCAGAGATGAGTCCCGACATTAGTCACTTTCATCGCAAAACAACCCTCCGATACATTCGCGATCACCATTGACTACCTGCAAGGTTACCCAACATCGCCCCTTTTGCGGAGCGAAGCGAGCGAGGGTGCTGGACGGTTCCGGAGGCATTTAGACTCAACATAAATCCCCGCCAACTTTCCCCCAACATGCCCCTCCTAATCACGAAACGCGCCCTCGCAAACATCATCTCGCACGCGCTCGAATCGGACCCCGATGAATGCTGCGGCGTCCTTCTTGGAGACGAAAGCGGAGCCGAGGAAGCCAGACGACTCAAAAACGTGCATCCGCAACCCGCACGTCGCTACGAGATGCCACCGATGGATCTCATGCGCGTCGAATCCGAGGCCGAAGCAAAAGGACGCAAGATCGTCGCGATCTACCACTCTCACACCCACACTCAAGCCTATCCATCTCAAACCGATGTCAACAACGCCGTCCAATCATGGTGGACCGAGCCGTACTACGTACTGATCTCACTCGTCGAAAAAACCCGCCCGATAGTCCGCGCTTACCGCATCTCTGAAGACGCGACCGTAACCGAAATCCCAATCACCACCGAAGGCGAAGCTTACGTCGAAACCACGCGTTAACCCCTATAACCCCGCCCTTTCGCGCAATCAATCTTGCCCCTCCCCTCTAAGGGGGACTCAGAGGGGGCTAGATGGCCAAACTGTCAACTACCGGCAGACTAATTAAACGCGCCCAAACAGAACTCATCCTTCAAATCATTCCCAATCACGCCCATCCTAGTTCAAAATCCTAGGTACGCGAACGTGCCAAACCCTTCTACTGCTGCTGCTGAGTCTGTATCCCTACCGCGTCAAGTTCGGCGGCGAAGTGTGATGTCTGAAGCTGTTCTTGCAGTTCGAAGATCGATCCTGACGGTTCGGGGTGCTTCGGGAAGGGCATCACTACCGGTACCTGCTCGAGCCGCGGGACGTTCGTCGCCTCGCCTCTGAGCATATCGTCAGTCCACGCATCCCAATCTGACACGCCGCTGAGAGGCCAAGCATCGGCGGCCTGATAACCCATCAGAAGCAGGCGTCGAGGACGATCTGAGATGTTCGGTGCCGAGCCGTGCAACGCCCGCACGTGGTGGATCGATACGCCGCCAGCCTTGATCCGGATCAGAACCGCCTCCTCCATGTCGAAGTCGTTCTCCGACACGGCACCGATGAAATAACCGTCTTGATGGTGGCTCAACGCCGGACCCTTGTGAGAACCGGGGATGCACATCAGGCAACCATTCTCGATCTCCATGTCGTCGAAGGTCAGCCCAATCTCCAAGATGTCGTCGTTAGTCGCTGGGTAGAAACCCCAGTCGGTGTGCCACTCGACCTGCGCACCTCCGCCGGGAGCCTTCATGTTCAACTTGGTGTGATGCAGCTTAATGTTCGGCCCCAGCAACTGTTCGATGATGTCGAGTAGCCCCTCTTTGCGCATCGCCGCTTCGTAAACTGGATGTCGCATGTGCGGTTCTTTGATGCGTCGCAGCTTAGGCGTTTCCGGACTGTGTCCAGCCGCAAAGTCAAGGTCGAAAACGTCATTGTGCTCGATCAGTTCAGCCGACTGTTCAACGAACTCATCGGTGACCCGGCGTAGCTCTTCGACTTCCTCCATCGAAAAGACGTTGTTCACACCGATGAATCCGTTCTCTTGGTACTCCGCTATCTGTGCGTCGGTGAGTCGGTTGGTTGTCGTGCTCATGGCTTTCAGGTTTTGATCGCAGCGTTTGGGTGCTGGGCGATTTTAGAACCACCAACACCGCTTGGCAATTACGCCGAATTATACGTTCGAAACGAATTTCGTTGCGCGCATCGATTTGCTCAGAGCGATTTGACCGCAGCGCGTAGCGCGCTAGTGAATTTTCCTCTACGTCCGATCACGATTCGATCTAAGCCCAACCAATCTGCCAATAATCGCAACTCGCGCGCTAATCGCCCGCTGACCAACTCATCATCGCATCCTTCCTCCAAGAACGCGCCCGGAACTCGCAAAGCGCTTGCCTTCCTGTCAGCTTTAAGATCGACCCGTGCGACGAAGCGATTGCCGAGGATGAACGGCATCACGTAGTAACCGTAACGCCGCTTTTTGGGAGGGACGTATATCTCGATCTTGTAGTAGAAATCGAAAAACCATTCCAGACGATTGCGGTGCCAGGCGACGGAGTCGAACGGAGAGACGATGGCACAGGCGTTGAGGTGTTCAGAAGGGGGTTCGATGCCGGGTAAGGCGTAAGTCGGAGAGGCGATGCCTTCTACCCTTACACGTTCGATCTCCCCAGTTTCAGCGAGAGATTTAAGCGGAGCTTGCGCTTCGCCGCGTCTGATGCGGTAGTAGTCGGCAAGATCGTAGTCAGTAGCGATGCCCAGAGAGGAGATCGCCAGTTTCATCATCCGTCGACACGCTTCCTCCCGGGAGAGATCGATGTTTAGGATGTTTTCAGGGACTACGCGTTCGATCAGGTCGTAGCGTCGCGCGGAGTTGATGCGGTCGGAGACTGCGAATCTGCCCTGAAACATCAGGGTTTCGAGGGCGAGCTTGGTAGTCGATGTGCTCCAGTAACCGTAGCGTTCGCCTTTGTGATCGAAATCAGCGACCTCCATAGGGCCGTTGGTCCGGATTTCGCCGAGCATTGATTCGAGTAATCCGGGGGATTCGTCCATGACCTCAGTCCACTGACGCCAGGGTTTCCACTCGGACATGCGATGGCGGAGAAGGGGTAGGTGCGCCATCGGCGTGAGAGCTGCTGCGTGAGCGTAGTATTCGAAGAGTTTGCGCTCTTCGTAGGCGTATCTGTGAAGCATCTCCAAGGGATATGGGCCTAGACGGGAGAAGAAGGGCATGTATTGAGTACGGACGAGGACGTTTATGGTGTCGATCTGAACGATGTTCACTGTTCGCATGACGCGGTCGAGATCGTCGGATGTGACGGATCCTGGCGCAGGGCGCGGGTCGGCGAAGCCCTGTGCTGAAATGGCGATGCTGCGCGCCTCGTCAATGCTGAACGATCTCAGATCATCGGCCATGGCACATTCCAATCGGGATCTAAGTGCGGGAAGTTACGGCTCTCGAGCATCTCACTGCCGCGCCTTATCAACGAATCGATTTCCGGTTCGTCGAGCGCCTCAGCAAGTTTATTACGTAGATCGGAGCCCGTATCGTCGAGAGTTCGCATCAAGTCTTCGATCGATTTCAGCAACTTGGCGGGGTAGGGCGTTCCGTTAAATTCGAACATCACTGTTCGCCGTCGCGCTAACGGATTGAAGGTCAATCCGTGGTCTACGGCCCAGATGCGAGAGTCAGCATCCAACAAGCAAGCACCACCCTTTCGATCAGCGTTGTTGACCAGCACATCGAACATTGCGACCGGAGTGTAGTCGTCGAGACGTTCCTCGCGGAGATTGAAGTAGTGCTTCGTGAAGTCGGCATCGATGAAGAGTTGCACGCTACCGACCCCGTGAGGACCGTCCCGGACTACCGTAGGAGGAACTGCGGGCCAACCCAACGCATCGGCGATCATGTACGCGCACAACTCGCGGTTGTGCAGCGTGCCGTATGGAAAGTCGCGGAGCGGGCGTTCGCCGGCCGCGGGCTTATAGATCGCAAAAATCTCTTCGTCGCCTTCGGCGAGACGGACCACGAACACGTAGTTTGAACCGCCGGGATGGAGTCCGATGCCGTTAATTGGCCACTTGGTAAGTCGTTCCTCGATCTCTTTGCGGCTCAAACCTGCCACCGAATCGGGCTGAATCATCGGGAGCGAACGACATTGATCGTCGTCAAAGATTTCACAAACATCAATCTTCGTTGTCTTGCAGCTGGTCTAGAATCGCCGCGCTGAGATCAATGTTGTGACCGTTGCGTCGTTCACAGACGTGGTCTTCGCCTTGGTTGATGGCGATGTGGCAGTACGGACAAATTGGTCGACCGGCGGCCACGATCTCCATGCCTCGTCTGGCGACGAACACGGCCTGTTGGTGGGAGAAGCCGAACTGCAGAATGATCGGATCTGGGTCCTCTTCGCCAGACTCGATCTGCTCCAGACTGACGCCGGCGGCTGCGAAGAGGAACACCTTACGACCCGCGTCATACTGCATCGCGATCCGGGCCGCCTTAAAATCTACATCACCTTCGGAATCGGACGGAATGTCAGGCAACGTTCTGCTCGTGATCTCCTCGTCGGGATTCATCTGTTCAAGAGCGTTGCCAAGAGAGAAAGCGATGTTGTAAAGCTGTTCTTTTTCCAACCAAACGATCGCCGTGCCACGTTCGCTGTTGGCGGTAAGGTTGAAGGTTCGCTGACCCGGTTCCCCGTACGTGAGAACCTGCAAATCATCAACAATTCCGAGATGCGTTGACTGCTCCAAACTGAGTATCTCCTTGACGATGAAGAAGGTGTGCTCCAGGCCGAACCAGCTTCGATGTCGCGATTGATTCTAGCAACACGATTACTACTGGCAGCACGTGCACCGTAAATTCTTGCGTGTCAATCGGCATTAATGTACGATTCTTGGTTGAAACAGGTATCCAAGCGTGGCGGCGAATCGCGTCGCCAATCGGAGACGGGAACACCTCGGTTACAAGAAGCCTTATCGAGTACGCCCTACATCGCTCCGTAGCATCTGGAAGAAAGCGCTCATCTCCAAATTCTCTGGGCGTTACTAGAACCAGACGGTCGCGAACCGTTATCACGCAATCAATTGAGAGGCGTAGATCCCAACCGGGGCTGTGCAAGGTGGGTGGTACCGCGAGCCGTTAGCCGGGTCAACAACGATCCGTCGGCCCGTCCCATTACGAGCGGACGCGCATCACGTGGTGATCGAGACCTCGACGACGCCCGTCCGAAAATAGGACGGGCTTAATTTTTGTCCGAAACAACCCAAAAATGACTACGACCCAGAACACAAGAACTACTACCAACGACGGATCCACACGATCGGTGAAATCCGTTGAACTCTACGACACGACGCTTCGCGACGGAGCGCAGCAGGAAGGCATATCGCTTTCTGTGGAGGACAAGCTGGCGATTACGCGGCTCTTGGACGACTTCGGCGTTGACATCATCGAGGGCGGCTATGCGGGTGCGACGCCCAAGGACGACGAGTTTTTCGAGCGCGTCCGAACCTTGGACCTGAAGCACGCGGAGCTCTCCGCTTTCGGCAATACGCGACGAGCCGACGCCGACTGCGATGATGATGTTTCGATGCGAGCGCTGATCGACTCCGGCGCGCCGATCACGACCATCGTCGGCAAGGCGTCCGAGTATCAAGTGCGCGTGGTGCTAGAGACGAGCGTCGAAGAGAACCTGGCGATGATCGCCGATTCGGTCTCATTTCTGAAGTCCCGAGATCGACGCGTGTTCTACGATGCTGAGCACTTCTTCGACGGGTTCAAGGAGAACTCTGACTACGCAGTCCGTTGCCTGCGATCGGCTTACGATGCAGGCGCCGAGAGGTTGGTGCTGTGCGATACCAACGGCGGTACGCTGCCGCACGAGATAGCCGACATCGTAAATCAGGTCAAAGATTCTCTGCCTGATGACGCAGTTCTCGGCATCCATACACACAACGATACTGATACCGCGGTGGCATCCGCGATGGAGGCGTACCGCGCAGGTACGCACCAGATTCAGGGCTGCATCAATGGCTACGGCGAACGGACCGGCAACGCCAACTTGGTGAGTATCATCGGCAACTTGAATTTAAAGATGGGCGTTGAAGCGATCCACCCGGAGAAACTACCCGAACTTACAAGCCTTTCGAAGCTAGTGTCAGAGATCGTCAATCGACGTCCGTTTCCGTTTCAGCCGTATGTCGGCATCAGTGCTTTCACGCACAAGGGAGGACTTCACGCGGCGGCGACCGAAAAATCGGCGGCGGCGTACCAGCATATCGACCCGGGCATCGTCGGTAACGACACTCGAGTAACCATCTCCGAGTTATCGGGGCGCGGCAACGTCATGCGCCTCATCCGCGAGCTCGGTCTGGAAGAGGACTTGACACGAGATGACGCCCGACGCATAGTGGAGCACATCAAACATCAAGAATCGCTTGGATTCGCATACGAGAACGCGACGGCTTCTTTAGAACTCCTTATCCTGCGAAACTTGCCGAACTACGAGTCGCCGTTCGAACTAGTCGATTTCATGGTAATCGTAGAGAACCGGCGCCGCGCTTCGTTCGGCACAGGCTGGCGTAACGACGGTGTCGAGCATCCGGTTCTCTCGGAGGCCACGGTGAAGATAAGGGTTGGAGAGGACGTGTTTCTGGAGGCCGCCGAGGGTAACGGGCCGGTTGATGCGCTGAACCGCGGCTTGCGGAAGGCAATCTCTGACAAGTTCCCAGAGGTCGACAGCGTCAACTTGACCGACTACAAAGTTCGCGTGGTGAACGAGACGATGGGCACAGGCGCGTCGGTGCGCGTATCCATCGAGTCTGCGGCCGAAGGTCAGGTATGGACGACGGTAGGAGCGTCGACCAATATCATCAACGCGAGTTGGATGGCGCTAGCCGATTCCACGGAGTGGTGGTTGAACCGAAAGTTGCGCGGTAGCGTGCCCAAAGCGACTAAGCGTGCCGATGACGGCGATGGGAGTGCCAAGGACCGCGTCGCCACAATTTCCCGATCTGGCTGGGCCGCCTCCACCGTACGTTCTCGGCGATGAACCGCAATGTCTTGGGATGCGACCCGAGCATGATGCCGCGCCAATCGCGCAGATGCTTGAAGGTTTCGGTCGTGTTGGCGTAGGGCTGCGACCAACCGTGGAAATCGCGCCACGATCCATCGGGCGCGAGTATCATCACCTCGCCACCGGCTTCCCGAACGATGACAACGGCGGCTGCGAAATCCCACACTGCCGCCACGCCGCCGATCGCGAATTGATAGAGTCCGGTACCCACGTTCGCCATTTCATGTGACGCACTGCCTGTCACGCGGACATCGCCGGCGTGACCACGCATCCGATTATCAAACTTGAAGACACTTCGAGCATTGCCCGGCAGAACCGACAATCTACCCGAAACCGGGCGATTGAATTCGTCGGTGGGTTCGAGCACTTGCATTGCCTCGCCCTCGCGCTTGGTTCCGCCATTCAATCTGGCATGTA
>JAAXHR010000201.1 GCA_012270805.1 Dehalococcoidia bacterium | reverse complement strand
GCCTCAAGCAGGTCATCGCGAATTGAGCAGCAGATACATCCGTTGGAAAGGTTAATGGTGGATTCCCCAGAGACGCCAGAGATCAACTCGGCGTCAATGTTAATCTCTCCAAAATCGTTGACCAATACCGCCACGCGCAATCCGTGGTCGGCGTTGAGAATGTGGTTGAGCAGGGAGGTTTTGCCCGCACCTAAAAAGCCGCTGATGATGGTCACCGGAATCGGTTCTGTAAAGTCTTGGATTTCAGTCATCCTCTTACTCCTTGAATTACTATTTTCATCACTCATCCTCTAAAAACCGGCCGGATGAACGCCTATTCTCCCCAATATTCCAGCAGCATGCGCAGCCGACCGGGTGACTGAAGCTGGGTGCCTCCGGAGTCTCAAACGCTCCAGGTTCAGCGGTCTCTTCGGCACCCGACTCGCCGGAATCTACTTCAGCGTCGGATGGATTGGAGTGCCCCCGGCTGATGAGAAAGGTGGGGGCACTAACGACCTTTTTGACACGAGGCGTATAGCAGATGGGGCATTCGACAACCACTTCGTCCAACTGTGCAGGGGAAAGCCGTTCCTCGAAGAGAATATCACAGTCGGGACATTCAAATTCATAAGTCGGCATTGCGCGTTTCCTGATTGATCTGGGCACTTAAACGTCCGGTTCAATTGCCGATAACGTCTCACGCTTCACGTCTTCATTGGCTGCGATAAGCTAGCTCAGCTCTCAAGGCGTTCACGATGGTATCTATGTTGTGACGCATTAACCCGATATACGTCCCTTCAGGAGTTCCGGGCGTTCCCATCGCATCGGCGAAAAGGCCGCCGCCGATTTCGACCTCGAACCCTTGTGCGCGAACAGCGGCTTGAACAGCCTTGATGCCCTGCGACGAGGTTGAGGTTTCGACGAACATCGCCGGGATTCGATGTTCAATAATAAACGCCGCGAGTTCTCTGATGTCGGCGACGCCCACTTCCGTTTCTGTGTTCAACCCTTGAAGCCCACGCACCTCGAAACCGTAAACGCGTCCGAGGTAACCGAACGCATCGTGCGTCGTGACGAGAACACGACGCTGAGCGGGTATCTGTGCCGCGAGGTTTTGTAGGTCGTCATGCAATGTTTCCAACGCTGCTAGGTAATTCTTCGCGTTAGAACGATAATATTCGGCATTATTAGGGTCGGCTTGAGCCAAGGTGTCTCGAACCCTTTCAACTGCTTTCATCCAGAGCGATACATCGTGCCAGACATGTGGGTCGTA
>JAAXHR010000373.1 GCA_012270805.1 Dehalococcoidia bacterium | reverse complement strand
GAGAAGTCGTAGAGAGCCCAAGATCCGGTGGAGAGTAAGGAACGGAGTCGCCTTTCTGGATTCCCGTCTTCGCGGGAATGACTGGGCTGTTCGATTGAGGGATTCATGAGGGATAAGGTTACATGCCTGAACTAGGATGCGTACTCCCTACGAGCGTCGCTTCGCTTGCTCGCGTCCTTCCTAGCTTCGCGATATGGACAGTGTTGTGGGATGGATTAGAATTGGGATATTGCGTGATGTGCGGTTGATTGCACGTCGCTGTCGGGCCCGTAGCTCAGTCGGTTAGAGCGCTACTCTGATAAAGTAGAGGTCGATGGTTCGAATCCGTCCGGGCCCACCATTTTTCTCGCGTTAACGTTGATGGGATATCGTCGTCCCGGGATTAGCAGATTTGCTTCGTAACTTGGAATCTTCGGAGCCATAAAACTAACGGATGTCTCATCGAGATGGGTGTAGTAACTCGTGTTGTACGCTTCTGCGTCTTGTTGGTGCCGTTGCTCCTGTTGAGTTGTATCTTCGGCTCCAGCATCAACTATCCGCCCAAATGTGGTGAATTGTGCCGTTATGATTTCTGGGAAACGGCGAATGTGGGGAGAGTAGAAGCGGAGTTGGATAGCGGGGTGGACATTAACGGAGCCAAAGGTACGGAATTCAATTCGCCGTTGCATCTAGCGATCCGGTACGGCGCTGAGCCCGAACTCATCGAGCTGATTCTGAAGCGCGGCGCGGACCCCAACGCAAGCGGATACGGAACACTGCCCAGTCACCATGGCTATTTGCCGACAAGTCACAGAACTCCGTTGCAAATGGCGATAGAGCAGCCAAACAGGCCGGTCGCAATCATTCGGCTCTTGCTTGAGTATGGCGCAGATCCTAATCCGCCAACTGATTATGACTTCTATGACGAATCGCCGCTATTTTACGCGTCAAGATTTTGGTACAAAAATGACGCTCAAATAATCGAATTGCTACTGAATTACGGTGCGGATGTGAATGCGAGAACCGTCGGTGGCTTGACGCCTTTGCATCGTGCAGCGTATGAGGCTGACCCTGAGACGCTTCAGGTTCTTTTGGCGCACGGTGCGGATATTCACGCAAGAACACATCCTGACAACGCCCGTTTAGGCGGCAGCAACACTACTGTCCTGCACCTGGCTGCAGAGAGCAATATAAACCCCGACTCCATCGCAATATTGTTAAACCACGGTGCCGATGTCAACGCCCGCACTTACGGTGGTGTTACACCACTACATAACGCGTCTCGATATAACTCGAATCCTGACGTTGTATTAATGTTGCTGCTCTCAGGGGCGGATGTAAACGAGCGAGACTGGGATGGATCGACGCCTCTCGATTGGGCATTAATGCATGGCAAAAATGATGAGGTCGTTACACTTCTGAAAAACTGGGTAGCTGCCGAAAACACGGACGATTAGGAAAGGTACTCTCCCGCCCGTATTTAGTAAGCGCTAAACCCGTCACGAAGTCTGTGCTGCGAGCGTCTGACGAGTCATCGCGTCCTAAGGCGTAGCCGCTAGGCACGTCACATGCCGACCGGAATGTAGCATCAACAGTAAGTACGCCTGATAACACTGATGAGGAGATCAACAATGCCCAAATACTTGTTCCAAGCCTCTTACACGCTTGAAGGTGTCAATGGACTGTTGGAGGTAGGGGGCTCGAATCGCGCCGAGGTTGTTGAGGGTCTTGTGAATAGCGTGGGCGGAACTTTGGAGAGCTTCTACTACGCTTTCGGCGAGGACGACGCCTATGTCATCGCAGAGCTTCCTAGCGATGCCGCCGCCGCAGCTTTGTCTTTGCGTGTATCCGCCGCCGGTGCCGCCACAGTGAAGACTACTGTGCTGCTAGAGCCCGCGACGATGGACGATGCGGTGAAGCAGAGCGTGAGCTACACGCCCCCGGGATCGTAAAAATTGTATGGGACTAGGTGGTTAGTCCCGCATTGTCAAGAAACGCGTTCAGCATCTCTCTCGATTGCGCCTCATAGATCGGGGAGTAGGTGGTGAATTCCCTTATGTGGGCCTCGGCTTCAAACACAGGGTCGAACAGCGACCCCATGAGCTCGTAATCGCCCGCCAACTCGCAGTTCCAGACTCTCAACTCATCAAGAGTCAGTTGCGGCTCGAACTGGAAGGCGTAGGAGTTGCCGTATCTGAAGGCGAGACTCTGTCTACGAAACGTTCCATCTCGACACAGCATGTAGCCGAAGGCGAGTTCGGTGGCTCCTTTGGGGACCGAAAAATGCTCGCCATGCAACGTCGGGACCAAGGGCACTCGGAGCTTGCTGAAGACCGGCTCTTTTGCGCCCTCCTCAGTGATCCAGAACTTTCGCAGACCGAATTCGTAACCACCGGTTGGTTCGACAAATCCGCCAAGTGCGCTAGCCATAATCTGCGCGCCTAAACACACACCGAAGATCGGCACTCCGACGTATATCGCGTCGGCGAAGAACTCCCGCTCTGCGTGGATCGCTGGAAAGTCGTCGGTGGCCGAAAGAGCGCCACCGAGAGCGATGATCAGGTCGATCTCGTCCAAGGATGGCGGATCAAAGATGTCGAAATCGGGCGCACTTTCGAACACATTCAGAGGATGCAGGGCGAAACCGCGTTCTACCAGAACCGAGGTGTAGTTCTCGCCGAGGGTCTCGTGCTCGTTGTGACGGATTATCAGGGCGAGTTTGGTCATCTGCTTTAACGGCTTTCATCCCCAGCAGCGAGATTATAGACGAGAGCGGTCAACGGTCTGGTTAGGAGTTAAAGTGGCGACGAATTACGATTCTTGGAAGGTAAAGAAAAGTTCGTGCCCCATAGGCCCACTAATTTACATGCACGTAGGATGAACGCCGAATGACGCAGCTGATCGAGCAAGTTGGCGGTTGGATCGAGGAACTGATCGCGGCGATCGGGTATCCGGGCATCGTGCTGGTGATGGCGATAGAGAACATCTTTCCGCCGATTCCATCGGAGGCGGTGCTGCCATTTGCGGGCTCGCTGTCGGCTAAGGGGGAGTTGGATTTCTGGGGCGCAGTCGCTGCGGGAACTGCAGGCTCGCTACTCGGAGCGGTCGTGCTCTATGGCATCGGCTACTTCGCACGGGAGGCTGGAGTACGGCGATTAGTCGCGGCATACGGCAAGTATCTCTTCATCTCCGAACTCGATCTCGACCGTGGCGCGGCGTGGTTCGAACGATACGGCGAGGCGGTGATCTTCTTTGGTCGGCTGATTCCCATTATTCGCAGCATCATCTCCGTCCCGGCTGGCTACACGCGTATGAACTTCGGCCGCTTCATACTTTTCACGACGCTTGGCACCGCGCTCTGGAGTCTCATACTGACCTACGTCGGACGACTTCTAGGCGAAAACTGGGAAGACGTTAAAACCTTCATAGAGCCCTACCAGAACGCCACTCTCGTCGTGTTCGTGTTAGTCGTCCTAGGCTTCATCGGCTGGCGCGCTTTCAGATGGTGGCGGCAACGGCGGGTTTTGTAATTGGTTGTTGCCGTTTTCCACATCCCTGCTGGGGTGACCCAATCGTGAACCAGTTGCCTTAGTATCGGGTACTGATCAGGAGATGAATCGATGACGGTTTGTACGCCGTCTTTGAAGGAAAATGAGCGATGCGTGTAATGGTTTTGATCAAGGCGACTGAGGACAGCGAGGCAGGAGTGATGCCGTCTACGGATCTGATTGAGGCGATGGGGCGGTACAACGCAGAGTTGGTGAAGGCTGGGATTATGTTGGCCGGTGAAGGGCTGCACCCGACGTCTAACGGCAAGCGGGTGGTGTTCGATGGTGAGAGTCGAGAGGTTGTTGACGGGCCATTTAGTGCGACGAACGAGTTGGTGGCAGGATTTTGGATGTGGGAGGTGAAGGATATGGATGAAGCGGTGGAGTGGATGAAGAAATGCCCGAATCCAATGCTCAGCCGAAGCGAGGTCGAGATACGTCAGGTATTTGAGTACGCGGATTTTGGTGAGGCGATGACGCCGGAACAAATTGAGCAGGAGGAGCGGATGCGGGAGGAGATTGCAGGGCGGTAAGGGCGCGCACACTCTTGCGCGGTGTTGACATCTATGTTATTCCAAGCGGAGCGAGGAATCTAGGGACTATGCCTGCGGTTGCCGCGTTAGATTCTTCACTCCGTCGCGCTCCGTTCAGAATGACATGACTTGGGTATGTCCGCTACGGTTTGTCTGGTGACCAGTTGTATATCTTCATCAGACTCCCGCCCATGAGGATTGCGCGTTCGGAATCGGTGAGTTGGTCGGTAATGCGGAAGGCTTCGACGCCTTGCTCGTAAGTGAGGAGGTTTACGGCGCGGGTCCAGTCGGTTCCCCACATGCAGCGGTCTAGGCTGTAGGCGTTGAAGATTTGGTTCAGCGGCTCCCAGATGTCGGAGTAGGGAAATGGTTCGTGTGCGAGGGTGCCGGTGCCGGAGATTTTGATGGCGACGTTATCAAACTGTGCGAGTTCGAGGACGGATGGCAGGTCGTCCCAAGCGTCTGGCGGCGCGGGCGGTTCGTATGGTTGGGCGATGCCTAGATGATCGATGATGAGTTGGGTGTTGGGGTGGTTACGTGCCATTTCTCGGAAGATGGGAAGTTTTCCGGAGCACATGACGTTGATGGGGATGTTTGCTTTTGCGCCGGCCGCGAGGATGCGATTTACGCCCGGGTTTTCGGCTTCGATTTCGATGCGTGCAAGCATGATGCGTGCGCCGACTACACCGGGATGAGATGTCCACTCTTCCATCTGTTGCTCGATGTTTTCGGAATCGGGATCGAACGGCCTGACCAAACCGAAGCTCCCCGGATGCTTGTCATAAACCTCCAGCGCGTAGCTCGCATCGTACTGGTACATCGAGAATGGAGAGACGAGGATTGCGCCGTCTACTCCGACCGCGTTCATGGCGGCTACCATGTCGTCGCCAGTTACTTCGGGTGGACCAGCGAGGTCGCCGTGCCAAGGGCGTCCAGGATGGTTGCGTTCGTAGGCGTGAACTTGGACGTCGATGACGGGGGTTGAGGTGGTCATGGCTGGTTTTGACGGTTGGGTTAATGGATTTGGATCGATGATGTGATTTTACCGATGATGAGTGAGCATAACCTGCTCGCGCCCCTTTCGCACGCGAAATGGGATGGTGCTGTGCTGTGGCTAGTGATATGGTTTTTTGCGGGAGAGTTGCAATGTCAGATAAACGACCAAACATCATCATGATCATGTCTGATGACCTCGGGTACGAGTGCGTCGGTGTCAACGGGGGGACTTCGTACGCGACGCCTCGGTTGGACGAGATGGCGGCGAATGGGATGCGGTTCGATGAGGGGCATGTGTTGCCGTTGTGCACGCCGACGCGGGTGGCGTTGATGACCGGTAAGCACAACTTCAGGAACTACATCGGTTTCGGTTTGATACCGCCGGACGAGGTCACGTTCGGGCATCTGTTCTCGGATGCTGGTTACAACACTTGCATTTCAGGCAAGTGGCAGCTGTATTCGTACAACCCCCCAGATGAGATGCCGGAGATGCGGAATAAGGGTCAGAAGATCGAGGATGCTGGTTTCGACGAGTTCTGCGTGTGGCATGCGCACCAAACTGAGGAGAAGGGTTCTCGGTATAAGGACCCGATCATCTACCAGAACGGGAAGTATCGGGACGACACCAAGGGCAAGTACGGCGACGATGAGTTCTGCAACTACATCATCGACTTCATCGACCGCAAGAAGGACGACGACAATCCGTTCTTCGTGTACTGGCCGATGGCACTGACACATAAGCCGCACGAGCCGTCGCCGGACAGCCCGGAATTTGCCGATTTCGATCCGCCGACTAACAAGACTCGTGGCGGACGCACGTGGGCAGAGCTGGAGGATGGCGCTTTCGCGGATGATCCCCGGTTCTACAAGGACATGGTGGAGTATCACGACAAGGTGATCGGCCGGTTGTTGGACTACTTGGCGGAGGAAGGGTTGAGCGAGGACACGCTGGTGATCTATACCGGTGATAACGGGTCGCCGCACGACGTTTGCACGATGTTCCATC
>JAAXHR010000449.1:307-2989 GCA_012270805.1 Dehalococcoidia bacterium | reverse complement strand
GACGGCAATGTCGTCGTCTGCGACATCCTCAGTTTTGGCATCTTCAACCACTATGGCCCGATCGTGGCGCGGCAGTTGGACAACCACGGCATCAAGTCGTCTTACAGCACTCCGCCCGACGCATGGTCGAGGCAGTCGAACGGAGAGGCTTCGTGCGGTCTGCGTGGACACGGCGGATCTGTGCGTGACCCGTACTTCACGTTGCGGCTCTACACCGGTGGCGACCCGAAGACATACAACCCCGACGCGGCGCCGGGGCCGGACAACCAGCCGCCGAACGCGTATCACTGGTACAACGAGGAGTTCAACCGGATCACCAATGAGGTCTTCGCGACCGCCATCGACGACATTGCGAGGCTCGAAGAGCTTTGGGACCAAGCGATGGAGATCTGGTTGGAAGAGTTGCCTGACGTTCAGGTTCTCGAGTTCTACCACCGTATTCCCATGAACACGACTTACTGGACGAACTGGCCGACCCACGACAACCCGTACGTCAACGGGGCGTTCTGGCATCTGACATTCCAGTTGGTGCTCAACGAAATTGAGCCGGTGCAGTAACACTTGGTGTTAATGGTCGACGTCGAATCTCGACGTCGAAAGAGTGGGCTTCGTCAACGATCGTTGGCGAGGCCCGCTCAAGCGATTCTCCGGCCACTGTAGATCGAGAAGGAATAAGGTTCTTAACGCCGAATGCCTTGGCGATACATATCAGGCAGACTGCTGATGTTCGTTATCACGATTTGGGTGGCGAGCACGATTGTCTTTTTCCTACCGCGCGTGTCGGGGCAGAACCCCTTGGCAGAAAAGATCTACCAAGACGCGCAGCGAGGGGGTTATCAAGACCCCGCAGTGCGGGAGCGCGTCCGGGTTTTCGAGCAGAAATACGGTTTCGACAAGCCGCTTTGGCAGCAATACGTCAAGTTTGTTTACGATGTGGTGCAATTCGATCTTGGTCGGTCAATCTACTTGTGGCCCAAATCGGTTAATGAGATACTCGCCGAGGGGATTGTATGGACCCTCTCGTTGGGTTTGCTAACGTTGCTGCTTGCGTTCTTGGTCGGTTCTACCATGGGCGCGTTGCTCGAATGGAGACGGAACAACTGGGGGCTGATGGTCGCTATGGCTCCCGTCTTGGCGCTTTCGGCCATACCGTTCTTCATATTTGGGCTGGTGCTGCAGCTACTCGTGTTCAATATCGACCGTGAGTACCCATTGGTCTATGGATACCAGCAAGGCGTCTTGGGATGGCCTGACTGGTCGGATTGGAGTTTCATCCTTAGCGTCTTGAAACACGGATTGCTACCCGCGTTGTCAATCACCATGGTTTCTCTCGGCGGATGGGCCATGGGCATGCGCGGCATGATGGTGACGACCAAAGGCGAAGACTATATGGTTCAAGCCGAAGCGAAAGGCCTGCCTGAACGGATAATGTTGACGAGGTACGCGGTACGAAACTCGTTGCTTCCGCAGGTAACCGGTCTCACACTGGCCCTCGGCCTCATCGTCTCAGGTGTAGTGCTTGTCGAGATCGTATTCGGCTATCCGGGAGTGGGAGGTCAGTTGGTGCAAGCCGTAAGCCGGAGCGACTACCCCACCATTCAGGGGATCGTATTCCTGCTGGCGTTCGGCACCGCAGCCGCGACTTTGGTGTTGGACCTAACCTACCCGCTATTGGATCCGCGCATCAAATCGCTCGCCAACTGACGAAACGTTTATGGAGCAGGTACAGACAGATACGCCCACATTGTCGTGGTGGGATTCCCTCGTCACACGGTCAGAGTTCACGCGCGATCGGATAGTCCCGATCCTGCGTTACATGCGTCGCAACCGGTTGATCGTATTCGGCTTGGGCGCATTCGTGGCGTTAACGCTCTTCGTTACCATCTCCTATCTCTTTTACGAGCAAGAGGACTTGCTGCAGGAGAGGCACGGTGTAAACGGCCTCGTCAAGGCTGCCTCCGTACAAGCCAACCAGAAGCCTTCGTGGAATCCATGGAGCGGTTATCCGTTGGGGACTGACGTCCAAGGCAGAGACATTTATGCCGCCGTGGTCGTAGGAATACCGCTGTCGTTGAGGATCGGCCTCATCGCGGCAGCGATCGGCGTCGGAGTCGGTATGGTCCTGGCTTTCGTTGCCGCCTATGTCGGAGGAGCTGTCGATGCGGTTATTCGGACCATCGTCGACAGCTTAATACCCATACCGGGACTGCTCGTGCTCGTTCTGGTCGCGACATCCCTCAATCCGGGACAGGGACTTACCGTCGACCAGTTGGCGTTCGTCATAGCCGTATTGGCATGGCCAGGCCCGGCACGCGTGATACGTTCACAGGTGTTGGTGATAAGAGAGCGTGGATACGTTGAGATGGCGAGGATGTCAGGAACCAGCGCGCTCGGGATCATATTCAAGGAAATGATGCCGAACTTGGCTCCGTATGCGCTAGCGAGCTTCGTGGCGGCGGTTTCCGGATCCATACTCGCGTCGATCGGCCTCGAATCTTTGGGCCTAGGGCCACTTGACTCGCCCACCCTCGGCAGCATGATCTACTGGAACATCTTCACCAGCTCGGTACTACTCGGATTGTGGTACTGGCTGCTGCCGCCGATTATTGTTCTCGTCGTCCTTTTCGTCGGCCTATTCATGATCTCAGCCGGCCTAGACGAAGTAGCCAACCCTAGGTTGCG
>JAAXHR010000449.1:0-211 GCA_012270805.1 Dehalococcoidia bacterium | reverse complement strand
ACGTAGTGGTATGCACTGATGCATATGAGTTATGCTGTTACATCATGAGAACTACGATCACACTAGACGACCAACTTGCGAAGCGGATTCGTCGCGCAGCCGCAGCCCACAACCTCAGCGTCAGCGCCTTTATAGCCAAAACCATGGGTGATGCGCTGATGCGTCGCGAACCAGTTGAGGTGCCTCCGTTCCAGCTCGTAACCGTCCGCGG
>JAAXHR010000323.1 GCA_012270805.1 Dehalococcoidia bacterium | reverse complement strand
CTCAACCGCACGGAAATCGACGGACCGGTCAACAGCTTCACGACCCACAACGTGCGCGAAGGCTTCCACGCCCTGTACTCGCTGGTCAAGTATCGAAATTCTGATCGCGCGCGCGAAATCGCCGAAAACAGCATCCGGGACATATTCGAGCTATTCGACCCGGATTCGGGTTGGGACTTCAATCGCCTCGAGAATGAGCACGGCATAGAAGTCCGCGAGAACACCTTCATCACCGGAATTGCCCGATCAATCGGTCCCCTGGTCAAATACTACCGCGCCACAGGCTACGGACCTGCACTCGAACTCGCCGTAATCCTGAAGGAAAAAACGACCCGCGAATTTTTCCTCGAATCGGGAGCTTACGACCGCGAGAGCTTCGGACCGCATACCCATTCGACAACCTGTGTCATGTCTTCGCTCGCACAACTCGCAGATCTTCTCGATGACGCGCAATTGCTCAACCGCGTCAAAGCATTTTACGACAATGGATTGTGGGAAATTCGCGATGAAATTGGATGGGTAATCGAGAATAGCGGAGATGATGCGAGTCCCGACCGCGGAGAGATCAACAACACGGGCGATATTGTCGAAACAGCCCTGATACTGGGCAGAAAGGGATATACCGAATACTTCGAAGACGCCGAGCGCATCACGCGATGTCACATATTGCCCTCGCAATTGCGCGACAACAGCTTCATCGAAGACCCGCCGAACCCGCACAACATAGACGGACTTCGCCAGGTCGCAGACCGGCATCTCGGCGGCTTTGGCTTCCCCGCACCTTATGGTCACGCGCCACTCGGTTTTGAGCGAATCAGCTTCAACACGGACATCGTAGGCGGAGGCGTCGGCTCACTCTGCGAAGTCCTCCGCGAAGCCGTGCATACCGAATCCTCAATCCACCGGGTGAATCTCCATTTCGACCTCGAAACCGATCATCTCAAAGTCGAATCACCCTACACAAATGACTGTCTGAGAATCACAGTCAAATCCCCCGGACCTCTATATGT
>JAAXHR010000194.1:4284-9486 GCA_012270805.1 Dehalococcoidia bacterium | reverse complement strand
CTCTTCGAAAATCAGCCCTCATCTGCCTTATCTGGCCTGAATTGCCCCAATTTGGGCCGGATTTCAAGGAGATTATGCAGCGAGTGGCTCAACCGTTGAACTCCGGATCAATACCCTCGATTCCCGAGACGTGTCCATTCCGAACGACTTCGCAGACCGGTCGTGCCAGTCCTTCAATGAAATACCCGAAGAATGTTTCTTCTTGAGAACTGATGTGCGCGTCAGGTACGGGTTGGATCAGGCCATGTGCCGTTACAGCGTCTTTGACCCGTAACAGGAGGGATTCTGTCGCAGTAGCAATTCCTTTAATTTCAGCCCTTACAGTCGCGCGACGCGCCTGTTGTGGAATTTATCAACATTCTCTTCCACGAAATCTCGAACGAGTTTATCCATCGTGTCATCGGTGTTGGACATCCTAAACCGCCCAATCCTCGAGGTCCCAAGCCATTTGCCAAAAGTCGCGTTCATAGCGGGTGCAGGTGATGTAGGCTTCTCGCATCGCACACAGTTCCTGGCTTCCGGCGGTCGCGGCTAGGCGGTCGCATATAGCGCGGGCTTCCAAGGCGACGGTGCGCGAATCTTCGCCCGCATACATGCGTATCCACTCGACGTAGTGTGGGGCGTTTTGGGGTTCGCCAGCCGCGGCGAGCATCTCGCCGACCTTCCAGTAGCCCCAGATGCATGGCACCAGAGCGGCGATCAGCTCGCCGAAGCTACCGATTTGTGCAACGCGGAGCAGATAGCTGGTGTAAGAGTAGGTCGTGGGCGCATGTTTTGTAGCTTCGAGCTCCTTTGCGGAGATTCCGAGCTGCGAGCAATAGGATCGGTGGAGCTCCATCTCGGTGTTTAGGATATGGTCCACCGCGCCGGCGAACCAGCTCATCGTGGCGAGATCGGGCGCCTTCACGGTCCCCATCGCCAAGCATCTGGCGTAGTCGATCAGGTAGACGTAGTCCTGCGTCATGAAATGCTTGAAGCGCTCGGTTGACAGCGATCCGTCTCCAATTCCGAGCACAAACGGATGTCGCATCATCGCTTCGCTCTGCAGCTTAGAAGCGGCCTCGATCTCATCGCAAAAAGTCACTGCATCAACCTCCTGAGGGATTGGAAATCTGCGCGATTTTCGTTGGTGGACATCGATGATTCTCGCATATCAGTGCGGCTGCCGAATTCGGATAGTTAGCCTCATCGGTGCTGGTATCCTCAAACCTCATGGCGTCGAAAAACAAAGCGGACGGACGCATGGTCTGGCTCGACCTTGAGATGACAGGTCTTGAGGAGCAACACGTCATCATAGAGGTGGCGACCATCATCACCGACGCGAATCTGGAAATTCTTGCCGAAGGTCCCGACATCGCCATCAATCGGTCGGTCGAAGATCTCAACAATATCGATCCGTGGTCGGCGAGGCAACACGCCGAATCGGGTCTAATGGCCAAAGTAAGAGCATCGAGGATCGGCATTAACGAAGCCGAAACTCAAACGCTCGATTTTGTCAAGAGCTGGGTAGGCCGATGGGAAGCCCCGTTGTGCGGCAATTCGATCTGGGTCGACAGACTATTTTTGAAGCGCGAGATGCCGACGCTCGAATCCTACTTGCACTACCGTGTGGTCGATGTGAGCAGCATCAAAGAACTCGTTTCACGCTGGCACCCAGACGCGGAGAAACCGCCAGAGAAATCTAAGGCGCATCGTGCGTTGGACGACATCCTCGAAAGCATCGAAGAGTTGCGATGGTATCGCCGACAGTTCTTCAAATCTCCAGAAGGTGGCTGGGGCAAAACAAACGCTTGACGGTCACCTGAGCAGATTGCTGATTCGCCGTTCCGCCTCAATCATCTGGGGATCGCTCTTTCGACGTTCGGAGTAGCGGGTCAGAGCCGCCAATATGGTTGAGTGTGGCCGTCCCCCCAATAGTGTTCCGGTCTCGGAACTGGTGAGACCGCTCTTCTCTCGCAACATATAGATCGCCACGTCGCGCGCCGCGGTGACCGATCTGTTCCCCCGCCCCGGTCGACACAGCTGGTCATTGCCGATGGCGAATACGCTTGCCACTGCATCAAGGACATCGTTCGGTGGCAGTAGACTCGGCGCGGGCGCAGTTATTCGATCTTTTACCGCTTCAACAGCCACCTCCAAGCTGACCGTCCTTGCTTCTGCCGCTTGCGCTCGCCCTGTCAGTTGGTGATGTGCGTCTACGCGTGCGATGGCGCCGATGACATCGCGAACGTTGTTGGCGAATCTTTCCGACAAGAAGTCCAAAACATCACTTCGGAGATTTAATTTTCGTTCCAACGCGTATCTCCCAAGGATTGAACGCTTCAACTCGAAATCAGGTCGGGCAATCGAGATCTCGAGCCCTCCAGCCAATCTGGAAACGATCTCGTCGCCAAGGTTGTTGATCGGGTACGCGCTGTTGAATGTGAAGACGACCTGTTTTCGATTGACCAGCAGATGCTCAAGAATCGAGAGCAGGAATGACAGCGTCTTAGATTTCCCGATGAGCTTCTCAATACCATCCACCAACAGCGCATCGACATCGCGATAACGGTCGCGGACGGCAGCGACCTTGCCGTTCTGCGACGACTTCACGAAACTATCGACGAACTCTTCGCCCGTAAGGCAGATAACGTTCATGTTCGCCTTGCGCATCTCGTTAGCGATGGCGTTGATCAGGTGGGTTTTACCCTGTCCCGTGTCTGAAACAATCGTCAATGGATTGAATTCATCGCCCGGAGCATCAACAACGCTCCGAGCCGAATTCAGCGCGTGGACGTTGCTCGCGGAACTTTCGAAGCGTTCAAAGGTGCAGTTCGGGATCGCGGGAAAGTAGCGTGCGTTCTCGCGGGCTAAGGTTACGCGGTGGCGGCTCAGCCGAACGTCGGCCCACTGGGTGTAGTCGCCGGCGAGTCCTTCGCGCACCAACACGTCGCTGCTCGTGTATGCGATCGTGTCAAGTTCAATCTTTACATTCTGGTCGAAAACCTCGGATGCGAAGCGGCGGATGCTCCGCATTACGCGTTGGCGGATCCAAGCAGCCACGAAACCGTTTTTCACGGTGATCCGCAACATGCCGTCGGCGAACGACGTGGCCTTCGAATCGGCTAGGTACGCGTTGAAATCGGCTTGGTTATCGATCTGTACCTCGACCATCCCGAGCACCACTTTCCACCGATTCTGCAACGCGCAAGCGTCACTGTCTGACAGGTCATCAGGCACAAATCATCCTTTCGGGAACGAATAGAATCAACGACGCGCCAAGTAGCGATTTGCAGTCTCAGGCGCAAGCACCGATTGTCTTGGATCTCGGACCGCCTCCTCAGAGCCCGAGAACATTATCAACTAGATTTAACATACCGCCGCTGACGAAATGGCGCAACGCAAAAAAGCCATTTTTTAGCGGTTTTTGAACTTAATTTTGTCGATTGAACAGATGTTTGACATCGAGAATCAGAAGGTTTTGTCAGGGGCGATTCGTCCATGGAAATCAAGTGAAACCCGCTACTGTGGCGGCAACTACCGCTTTCGTAGATTGCCGTAACAGCGACATGATGAATCCACCGTTGGGCGCGCCAAAAGGTGTTGCGATGAGAGCTATATTTTTCGGAACTCCAAACGCCGCAATCGCGTCGTTGCGCGCTCTTCTCGGTGCTGAATTCGAGGTGCCGCTGATCTGCACTCGGGCCGCGCGCCGCGCTGGGCGTGGCCGTATCCTCGCGCCAACCCCGGTGGAGATTTTCGGAAACGATTTGGGAATCTCTGTCGTCACTCCTCAGACGTTGGACCACGAAGCTGTGGCAACCATTCGGGAGATCGAAGCGGATGTTTACGTCGTCGTCGCGTATGGCAGATTAATTCCCCGCGAACTCCTGTCGACTCCACGATTGGGTGTGGTGAACATCCACCCGTCGCTACTGCCAAGGCATCGCGGACCGAGCCCAGTGGCTACTGCGATTCTCGATGGCGATGCGTCTACTGGCGTGTCGATCATGCTGCTCGACGAGGGAATGGACACTGGCCCGATCTTGGCTCAGTCCGAACCTGTGAGTATCTCAAGCGATGTCCGATGCGACGCGTTGACAGAGCATCTTTTCGACTTAGGCGCAGGTATACTTCCCGTCGTTTTGAAGGATTACGTGGACGGCAAACTCGCACCTCGGCAGCAGATCGATGCCGACGCGACGGTAACCAGTTTGTTAACCAAGAGCGACGGAGAGATAGATTGGAAGGCTTCTGCGGATCGGATCGTCAGAATGAACCGGGCCTATCACCCGTGGCCGGGCACCAGCACATCATGGCGCGGTGACGCATTCAAAGTTGTTGACGTTGAAATTGGCGATGGTACGGAACCAGAGCGGGGTTTCGATGCGGGTGCCGTGTTCCGAGCGGATGATGGGAATGTGTGCGTCGCCTCGGGATGTGGGTCATCGGTGAGATTAGTGACGGTTCAAGCTGCGGGCAGGCGAGCGATGTCGGCTGCCGAGTTCGCTAATGGGAGGCCAGAGTTCATTGGTTCGAGATTGGGTGCAGAATAGAGTCGGTTTTGCAACGGCTTAGTCGAGGGAGAGCGGAATGATAGTCGATTGCCATGTTCATGTTTGGGAGATGCCTCCGATAGCGCCGGTTGGACCTACTGCACCGACCTGGACGGCGGTTACAGAGGAGGCTGGGCCGACGGAGCTGTTGATTTCAGATATGGATGAAAACAGTGTTGATGCGGCGGTGCTGGTGCAATCGAGCGGATCGACTTGGGACAACACCTACGTCGCGGATTCAGCGAACGCGGATCGAGTGAGGTTTCGATCGATAGGTTTGGTGGATCCGATGGACCCTGACAATGCTTCCGTTGCCGCTCGTTGGATGGATGAGTTTGGGATGTCTGGTTTTAGGTTTCACCCCGATTACTACCCGGAAGATGTGGTTTTGGATACAGAGCGGAACGGGCGTATGTTCAATGAGATTGAGAAACGGAACGGGATTGTGAAGGTTCACAACCGGGTTGGGAATGTTGGTCAGATGGCGGGGATTGTGGAACGGCATCCGGGGATCACTTGGATCGTCGACCACATGATGTATCCGGAACCATGGATGGCTGGCGATGGTTGGTCGGCGTATCTGCCGGTTTTGGATTTGGCTCGGCATCCGAATGTGGTGATGATGATTTCGGATGTGCACAATCGCTCAGCTGAGGGATTCCCGTTT
>JAAXHR010000194.1:2420-4215 GCA_012270805.1 Dehalococcoidia bacterium | reverse complement strand
CAGGGGTTTGATTGGTTGACAGAGGAGGAGCGTGGAATGTTGCTCGGGGAGAATGCGAAGAGGATTTACAGGTTCTGACTAGCAGGATCTGGTTAGTGCAGGCGGCGGATTTCGGATTTGCGTTGGGATTTGGGGATGTTTCGTTTGCGGTTGTAGGTCTCCTCAAGTTCTTCATCGATGAAGCGAACAGGGTGAGTGATGTTCAAGCGCGAACGGTTCTGACGCGCCCGATTGCTTTTGGATGCAGGCGGGACTGACCCAGCATCGCGTTCCAACTGTTCGTCGTGTGCCATATGAAGGTTATTTGTCGGTGGATTCGTCTTCGTCGTCAGGACTGAAACCAGGGACCAGTTGAAAGCGTTTGAATCCTTCGGCGTATGGAGCATCAATGTTTTTGCCGTTTTCGGATCGCCAACGTCTCATCCACTTGTCCACGCTTTCAGGCTGATCTAGTTGGCTCACATGACATTTGATGGCACCAGTGGCCTTGACCACGTCTTCCTCTTCGATTGGGTTCCAGAAGGTGCTTTCCTGACCGAACATCATCACCCACACTTCGTGGACTTTCCAAGGTTCGAGGCCTTGCGCTAAAAAGCTTTCGTCCCAAAGATGATCACGGGCGGACGGGAAGACTGCCGAAAGCGTTGCCTCGCCCGCGGCGAAGTGATCAGGATGACCGATGTATTGGAAGTGTCTGAGATCGCGTGTAGGGTCTGTCGTGATGAGGATATGAGGCCGGTGCTTGCGAATGACGCGGACGATCTCGCGGCGGAGTGCGATTGTGGGCTCGAGATATCCGTCAGGGAAATCGAGAAATTCGATGGACTTGAGTCCCAGGACACGTCCGGCCTCAACCTGCTCTTGCTTCCTGATGCGGCTGAGCTCGATGGCTGATATGGAGCGGTCTTCGGTTCCTTTGGAGCCGTCGGTGCACATTACGTAGACGACTTCCCATCCAAGTCTTGTCCATTGGGCGACCGTTCCGGAGCATCCCCAATCGGCGTCGTCAGGATGTGCGAATACGACCATCGCGCGGGAGTGCTCTTCTTGTTCGGGTAGGACGGGTTCGGAATCTGTGGTCATGGTGTGATCAAGCGAGTTGGTTGAGGATGGATGGTAATAGTACTGAGAATCAATGTTAATTTTGGGTGCGTTTGAACTAGGATGGGCAGGATTTGGAATGATGGGGCCGTTCCCCTTGCCGGGCATACCCCGCTTGCGTCGCTTCGCTTGCTCGCGCCCCTTTCGCTGGGCGAAAGGGGCGAAGGTTCTGACTCACTCTCATTATGGGAGAGGGGATTCTACCGCGGGCTTGCTGTGAGGGAGAATAGGACATGAAGGAAGCGGCATTGGATCCTCTTGTTTGGTTTAGGATTTTGGGAATGAGTGAGAATGCGAACGGGCCTTTGGTTTCGGTGATTATGGGTAGTCGGTCGGACTTGCCGACGATGCGTCATGCGGCTGAGGCGTTGAGTGAGTTGGGCATTGTGCATGAGGTTCGGGTTGTTTCGGCACACCGGACTCCAGATTTGATGTCGGAGTTCGCGAAGGAGGCTAAGGGTCGTGGGGTGAAGGTGATCATCGCGGGTGCAGGTGGTGCGGCGCATCTGCCGGGGATGGTGGCGGCGAACACGAATCTGCCGGTGATCGGGGTGCCGGTTGAGAGTTCAGCTCTGAGCGGGTTGGATTCTTTATTGTCGATTGTTCAGATGCCGCGCGGGGTACCAGTAGCGACGGTTGCGATCGGGCGATCAGGTGCGGTCAATGCTGGGTTGTTGGCGGCGCAGATCATTGG
>JAAXHR010000194.1:0-2295 GCA_012270805.1 Dehalococcoidia bacterium | reverse complement strand
GTATGAATGCGATGCGATTGAGCGGAGATGGTCCGCCGGCTCATCCCCACTCTGGCACACCCCGCTCCTGAAGGAGGAGGATTTGTTACTGCGCATATCGAGCGTACAGGATTAGGTAATGTTTCCTAACTTGACGATTGGGATTTTTGGTGGTGGGCAGCTTGGGCGGATGTTGGCGATGGCGGCACGAGCGATGGATTATCGGACGGTTTCTTTGGATCCGGCTGAGGATTGTCCGGCGTCGCAGGTTTCGGATTGGCATGTTGCGGCGGATTATGACGATTTGAGTGCTGCGGAGGAGTTGGCGGAACGGTCGGATGTTGTGACGTATGAGTTTGAGAATGTGGACGCGACGGCGATCGAACGGATTGCCGAGTTGAAGCCGGTGTTTCCTTCACCGTCGGTGTTGCGGGTTTGTCAGGACCGGGAGATCGAGAAGAAATCGCTAAATGAGATGGGGATTGGGGTGCCGGAGTTTCGGGTTGTTAGAAACGGGAATGAGGCGGTTGACGCCGTTAGCGAGATCGGGGTGCCGGTGGTGATGAAGACGACCCGTTGGGGGTATGACGGTAAAGGTCAGAGCGTGGTTCGAGATGTGCACGATGCTCGGTCAGCGTTTGAGGGTTTGGAGGGGGCGAATAAGGTTCCTGTGATTGTTGAGGGGTTTGTAGATTTTGAGATGGAGGTTTCGGTAGTCTGTGCTCGGGATTTGTCAGGGGAGATGCGGACGTTCCCGGTTTCTGAGAATGTGCACGTAGGTGGGATTTTGGATACGTCGATCGTGCCGGCGCGGTGTTCGGATACGGTGAAGGCCGAGGCGGAGCAGGTTGCGATGCGAATCGCCAATGGGTTGGATGTTGTGGGATTGATTGCGGTGGAGATGTTTGTGACACGGGATGGAGAGGTTTTAGTTAATGAGTTGGCGCCGCGTCCGCATAATTCGGGTCATTACACCATCGAGGGGTGCGTGACATCGCAGTTCGAGCAGTTGGCGCGGATCATGGTTGGGATGCCTATCGGGGATGTTTCGTTGAGGTCGCCGACAGTGATGGTGAATCTCTTGGGGGATGTTTGGGAATCGACAGGTGGAGCACCGGATTGGGCTTCGGTGTTGAGGATGTCGGGTGCTCATTTGCACCTTTATGGCAAGTCGAGCTACCGTGTTGGACGTAAGATGGGGCATATCACAGTGAGTGGGGATACGGTAGAAGAGGCGTTAGCGGTCGCGGTCGCTGCGCGTGATGCGGCGGCGCGGACTTGAAAGATTGAGCGAGTCTAGATGCCGGCATTGGTAGTTTCAGCACCCTCGGAATCGCGGCGATTGATCCGTCGGCAGCGTTGGAATTTGTTCCGCGGGATCATGGCGTTGGTGACGGTTTGGGCGATTGGCGCTGTAGGTTTCAAGTTGATTGAGAGTGGCGATTGGACGTGGATGGATGCGGCGTATATGGCGGTGATCACAATGTCGACGGTTGGGTTCGAGGAGGTGCGGCCGTTGAGCGAGACCGGCCGGGTGTTCTCGATGGCGATCATTGTGACGGGAGTCGGAGCGTTCGCGTACACGTTCGCGACGCTGGGCGAGCAGTTGATCTCGGGTCAGTTGGTGTCGAATTTGCGGCAGCGAGGTACGGAGGCGATGTTGCGGCGGATACGTGGACATCACATCGTGGTGGGTTACGGAGATACTGGATCGGTGGTGGCTTCGGAACTGCACGCGCTACATGGGGCGCGAGTGATAGTGATCGACGAGGATGGCGCGAAGATTCGGAACGCGTCGGAGGACGGTTTCGTGGGCATTCACGGAGATGGCGGTCAGGACGAGGTGTTGACGCGAGCGGGGATTACGCGCGCGGAAAGTCTGGTGTGCACTGTTGCGCCCGATTCGGCGGCGTTGATGACGGTTTTGACGGCGCATGTGATTGCACCGGATTTGGAGATCATCGCCAAGGCGACGCTGCCTGATTCGGAAGCTAAGCTTTTGCGCGCGGGTGCGACGAAGGTGGTGTCGATGCATGACATTGCGGCACGAAGCATTGTGGAGGAGATATTGGGGCGTGGAGACACGGCGGAAATCGGGAACACGGCGTTGGAGGTTGAAGGTGCACGTTTGCCCGTCGTCTCGGCTGAGGTGGCGGTCGAGCGCGGCGGTGGATACGACGGCAAGACCATCGGAGAATGTGGCGTTGCTTCAGCGAGCCGGGCCGATGTGGTCGCGGTTCGGCATAGGGATTCGGGAGGGATTATTGACGCAACCGACAACGTTGTTTTACGAGGCGGAGATTCGTTAATTTTGGT
>JAAXHR010000458.1 GCA_012270805.1 Dehalococcoidia bacterium | reverse complement strand
ACGCCCATGACGCCGCGGTCCATGAGTTGCCCAATGGCTTCGAAGCCGTTGACGGGCGGTCTGGCGATAGGTGTTACGCCTGCGGCTTCGGCGGCCATGACCATGAGTTCGACGCTCTCGATCGAGATTGATCCGTGTTCGCAGTCGATGAGCACCCAGTCGAAGCCGAGACGTCCGACGATGTCGACGATGTGCGGCGACGGGAACATGATCGAGACACCGAATGCGGGTTCGCCGGCGAGAAGTTTGCGTTTCATGCGGTTGAGGAGCATATTCTGGAGCTAAAAGACCGTTCACTCGTAGTGAAAACACTCCGTTACGTGGTCGTTGACTAGGCCGGCGGATTGCATGAAGGCGTAGCAGATAGTGGGGCCGACGAATGAGAAGCCGTCGGCTCGGAGGGCTTTGCTCATGGCGCGGGATTCGTCGGTCTGGGCGGGAATGTCGGCGAGGTTTTGGAAGGCGTTTTGACGGGTTTCGCCGTTGACGAAGCTCCACAGGAAGGCGTTTAGGGACCCGTGGTCGGCTTGGACAGTGAGGGTAGCGCGGGCGTTCTTGATGGCGGAGTCGATTTTGGCACGGTTGCGGATGATGCGTGCGTCGGCGCGGAGACGTTCGCGGTCGGCGTCGGTGTAGACGGCGACAGTTGCGATGTTGAAGTTGTCGAAAGCGACGCGGTAGCCTTTGCGGCGGTGGAGGACGGTGCGCCAAGAGAGTCCGGCCTGCGCGCCTTCGAGGACGAGCAGCTCGAATAGGGCGCGGTCGTCGTGGATCGGGACACCCCACTCCTCGTCGTGGTATTGGCGCATCAGGGGGTCATCGCCGGCCCATTCGCATCGTTTGACGGGTTCAGATTCCATAGAACAAGCATACTGCGCGGGATGTGGGTAGCATGCTCGGCGAACTAAATTGACGCGAGGCATGGGAAGATGTCATGGTGTATGATAGGTGTATGACACGCACCAACATAGACATCGACGATCGAGCTTGTGCCGAGGTGATGCGGCGCTATCGTCTTGCAACCAAGCGTGAAGCCGTCAATTTTGCGTTGCGAATGCTGGCCTCCGAAAAGGCATCACTTGAAGAGGCCCGCGCTATGCGCGGGATTGGCTGGGAAGGTGATCTTGAGGCGATGCGTTCGACCCGTTTCCCGTGATCCTCATTGACACGTCGGCATGGATTGAGTTCCTGAGGGATACGGGGTCCTCAACTTGCGATTTAGTGGAGGAACTGCTTCCTCAGGACATCGCAATTTGCGACGCAGTGTCGATGGAAGTTTTGTCTGGTGCACGGGATGAATCGCACTTGCGAAGTCTTAGGGAACTGATGGCGAATGCTGCCATGCTGACGGTCTATCCGATCGACTATGAGGAAGCCGCAGCACTGTACCGACATTGCCGCCGACGGGGTGAAACAGTTAGGAATCTGATGGACTGTCTGATTGCGGCTGTTGCAATACGCAATGGCGCTCCAGTCTTGTATGCGGATGCCGGCTTTGATGTTTTGGCGCGCCATACTAAGTTAAGTATTTACGATGCGAGCAATGATTAATCCCCTCCACACGAAATGAACTGGAAGCAGCACGAATCTGAGGATGCGATTCTAGAGCCGGGATTGCATGAAGGTGATGGGGTCGTGACGCGGCGGCGGTTCTTCAGCGGGGTATCGAAACTGCCGGTGCGGATTGAGGTTTGGGAGTTGCCGCCGGGTGCGAGCGAGGGTAGCCATGTGCACGATGGCGACGACACGCTGGAGGAGTTCTACTACTTCATCGCGGGTCGGGGAGTGATGTGGATGGACGGCGAAGAGCGGGTGGTAGAGGCTGGCGACGCGGTTCTGGCTCCGCCGGGCGTTGATCACGGTTTTAGATGCGTTGGTGATGATACGTTAAAGTTGGTTATCGCGTGGGGGAAGCCGACAAAATAGACGGGAGAGGAGGTCGGATTGTTAGACATCAATGATCTTTTCCCGAACGGTCTGAGCATAGAAGATGCCATTGACCTGTTGCAACCGGTCGCGTTGTACATCATCGGGCTGGCGGTTTACGCTGTGTTCGTGTTTAACTTCTACCGCTTCGTGGCATCGCGTGACATGTTCGCATTCGACATTTACCGGTTCGATGAGTCGCGTTATCGAGCGATACGGAGTTTTTTTCATATCGTGGGATACATATTGAAGTATCTGATCGTGTTTCCGTTGTTTGCGTTCTTCTGGTTCGCGGTGCTGACGCTGATGCTGACGTTTCTATCGCAAGGGAGAGATTTTGGCGACACGCTGTTGATCGCGTTGGCAACGGTTAGCGCGATTCGTTTTTCGGCGTACTACAACGAAGATCTGGCGCGGGACTTGGCCAAGATTCTTCCGTTTGCTTTGCTTGCGCTGTTCCTGATCGATGTGTCGTACTTCAATTTCGTCGACTCGTTGGAGATGCTGAACGAGGTGAACTCCCACCTGGAAGCGGTGGTTTACTATCTGCTGTTCCTGATCGGATTGGAGTTGGTGTTGCGTTTCGGCTTCGGCTTTGGGATGTGGTTTATTACGAAGCGGCCGGTGCGGTCGAAACGACCAGTGTCGGAGCCGACCGACGAGGAGGCGGTGCGGTCTGAAGGAGAAGAGGACGTGACAGATGAAGCGACGGTGCGCGAATCATCAGGATGATGGCCGTGTGATGATTTACGGATTTCTGTATTTGCGGTAAAATGACGGGTAACGGATATTTGGGAGGAGGAACGAAATGCAGGCCAAGAAGAAGCGACTCACGTTGGACATGGATCCTGCCTTTCAACGTCGGCTAAAGGCGACGGCGGCGCTGAAGGGTGTCAGCATGAGGCAGTACTGTCTGACGGCGATATACCGTGAGTTGGCGAAGGACGAGGTGGCCAGCGGTGATGCCAAATCGGGATCAGTCAGCACGGTCAAAGACCAGTCTGTCGGCTTTGACATAGATGGGTTGAAGGCGCTAAGGAGGGAGTTGTTCGGCGACCGAATATTTCCCGGTAATTCAGTTGACTTGCTCCGCGAGGCGCGCGCGATCAGAGATGCTCAAATGGAAAACTGGTAGTGAGCGGGACAGTAATTGTCGATGCTAATTTGGCTTTCAAGTGGCTGATGGAGGAGGATGGGTCCGACAAGGCAGATGCTCTGGCAGCAGTATGGCGCGAACGGGGAGTCCAAATAGTCGCGCCGCACTTCATGCCTGTGGAAGTGTCGAACATTCTTCACCAGCGCGTGAAGCGGTCGGAGATAAGTGTCGACGAAGGTGTGCGTCTGATCGTAAAGTTGCTGTCGTCGGGAATCGAGTTGCATCAGTCGTCATACCTTCATAGCCGCGCTTTGGAATTGGCGAGCCAACTTGGTCAAGGTACGGTTTACGACTGTCATTACTTGGCTTTGGCTGAGATGTTGGATTGCGAGATGTGGACAGCGGATGAGCGGTTTTATCGATCTGCGAGTCGTGGAGCTACAAGATTGCGTCTGTTGACTGAGTTCGTCGCACCGGAATCGACAGAGTGATTCACCTTATCGTCTCAGATCATGTCCATTGACATCAAAGAAGAGACGATGGCGGCGTTAGGCGAGTACGCGAAGGTTTCGATCGCGTTTAAGGTCGAATCCAGGTATGTGGCGGTGCCGGTTCGCGGTGTGGACGAAAGTTGGAGACTGATTAAGGAGCGGATCGATCCGCCATGGATCAAGGATTATGACGGTGGTGAGCCGCCGACTCGGTGGTTGCGTTGGGACACATCGAACTGGCGACTGATTTCAGCGTTTTCGGGCGATGAACGAGTGGGTGGCGCAATTGTTGTCCACGATTCGCCGGAGTTGGATTTTCTGGAGGGTCGGAACGATCTTGCGGCATTATGGGATCTGCGTGTCGCGCCTGAGTGGCGAGGGCAAGGCGTTGGGTCGATGTTGTTTGAGCATGTGGTCGGATATGCCAAGCGTGTCGAGTGTGTAGAACTGAAGATCGAGACGCAGGACATTAATGTGAATGCTTGCGACTTCTATGCGAAGCAAGGATGTCGGCTGGTGAACGTCATTCCCAATGCGTATCCCGGCTGGCCGGATGAGGTGGAGTTCGATTGGATGCTGAGACTTTAGCTGCAATTCGACAGTGTTGTTGGCAGAGATGACGGATGCGGGGGTTCGCAGGAAATTTGCGAAGCACGTCACGGGTTTGGAGGGTGGTGATTGGCGACAAGCTAATTGATCGGTTGCAGTATCCAGGTATATCGACCATTGGAGCGTTCGCCTGGTATCGGATTCGGAAAAGGTACGCGGCGATGATGCGCAACCCGACGAGGCTAAAGATACTGTTTTTCACACTTACAGCTTTAAAGCAAACCGGGGATGATGGCTCGCCGGTTTTCGGGGTAGTCGTCGAAGGTTTCGTGGTACCAGTGGTGTCTCCAGAGCGCACGGGGTACCAGGTTGGCGATTGTCCACATGGCAAACGCGAGTCCGGGCAGTGACCAGATCATCAGCGCAAAGCCTATCCATTCGATCATCTCGCCGGTCAGGTTGGGCG
>JAAXHR010000051.1 GCA_012270805.1 Dehalococcoidia bacterium | reverse complement strand
GGGTAGCGCTTGGCGAGCTGGGTGAGGCGGCCTGGGGTCATTGTGCCTTTTCCGGGGTATATATGGCCCATAGGCTCGGACCCGTGGATTACAACGAACGCGATTTTGTTGCGGGATTCGGCGTATTTGCGGGCGACGGACATGATGTCTTGGAGTCGGTCATATGGGGGATTGACCCATCCTTGGGTGTCGGCGTGAAGTTCGCCGATGCCGCGGGCGCCGAAGTTCAGACAGCGTTCGGCTTCTTTGGGCGCGGCATCGTCGGGCCAGAGAGGGTTCACGCTGCAGAGGGGGATCAGGATGTCGGGATGTCTGGCGGCGGATTCCAGGAGGTAGTCGTTCGAGCGTTTTGCGAGGTCTTGGTCGGTCCATCCGAAACCCGCGATGACGGAGCGGTCGACATCGGCGCGTTCCATCTCATGGAGGAGGTGTTCGGCTTGGACGATGCGAGCTTTATGGTTGGCGAAGAGTTCAGCGAAGGTTCGGTCGCGAGCGATTGCTTCGTCGCGGTGTTCGTTGAAGTAAGGGGGAAGGATGTGAGTAAGGGCATCGACGATCATCGCGGTTGAGAATCATAAACTGCGACTGTACTTAGACAATCAACGAGTTTTGGTTCACGCCTTTCGGTATCAAACCAAGGCGACGTTGTTGAGTTTGATGATGTTGCCGTTTTGGATTACGGTGCGTGCGCGGTCCATGTCTCGGATGTTTCCCGCGGGGTCGCCGTCAAATGCTGCGAGATCGGCGACTTTGCCTTGTTTGATTGAACCGACCTCATCATCGATACCCAAGGCTTCGGCGGTGTCGATGGTCGCCATTCGTAATGCGCTCCAAGTGTCCCATCCAAGCTTTTCGACGGCTGCCCACGCGTTTGCTGCCGATCGATCATGCGTGCCGTGTGGCATCCCCATGTCCAAGCCGTTTGTGAAGCGTACGCCTAGGTCGTGCATTTGGTTGAGCGTTTCGGCATGAGCCTCATCTGTGACGTTGTTCGCAGCTACCGACCAGTGGATCGCTCGTGGCGGGGCTTCCCCGCGATCCGTGGCTTCGTGCCCCAGCATGCCATGCCCGATCGTGGGGTCTACCCACTGTCCTTGATCCGCCATACGTCTCGCAGTCTCCACGTCGAATTCCAATCCCTTTGACGGGTCTTGTGAGAGCCATCGGGCGTGAATGAGGTTGTGCACGTTCGCCTCGACGCAGTTCTTAACACCATCGGCAGACAGGCAGTGCGCAGCGACGGTGATGCCCGATCGGGCAGCCTCTCGCACCGCAACGGCCAGGGTGTCAGCTGGATACTGCGGCAATCGCGGGTTTGCGGTGGGTGTAAACATGCCACCGGTAGACATGATCTTGATCGCGTCCGCGCCTTGCCGGACTTGATTACGGACAGCCTTTGCGACATCGTCAGCGGTATCCGCCTGAGCCCCGAAGAACCAGCAGTGTCCGGCGGTGATCGTGATTGGCGTACCAGCGACCAACAACCTCGGACCCGGTATGGCGCCGTCCTTGATAGCCTGCTTAATCGCGAACGCCACCTCGTTGCGAGAACCAATGTCGCGCACTGTAGTCGTTCCGGCTAAGACGGCTTTGCGCATCGCCGAAACCGCCCGCATCGTCAACCGTTGGATGTCGTCCTTTTCCGCCAATGCCAGAGCCTGCGCGTCTTTGGTCGCGCTGCAGTGCATATGACAGTGAGCGTCTACCAATCCCGGAATTAACGAGACATCTCCAAGCCGTAACACTTCGGACGTTTCCTCAACATCGGAGGGCAGACTCGATGCCTGCAGAACGTCCGCGATCTTACAGTCGACGATCTTTACCGCGCTGTCAAACAACCAACTCGTCATCTCGGCGTTCGACACGCGGTCCGCGATTACATATTTGACTGAGCTGGGCACAGCGTTGCCTATTACTGTTGGTGTGAGATTCGCTGAAAGCAGTTTACACACTACAGTGCTCAACATGTGCCGAGCAAACCGAAAAGAGCGCGGCGAATCAGTTCAACAGGCTAACATTCCCGCGCACAACCCTGAAGTTCTGGGCGCCGGCCAATCGCTCGCGGCCTACCAACGCGGTATCCGTCACGGTGAGCAACGTCTGCTCATACTGCAAAGCGCGCTCGAGGATCGTGCCCCGTCTCGTGCTGTCCATTTCTGAAAGCACATCGTCAAACGCGATGATCGGGTCCCGGCGTGCGAACTCCGACACTAGCGACGCTTCGGCTAGGCGCAGCGACAACGCCGCGGTGCGCGCCTGTCCGCGCGAGGCGAACCGTCGAGACGGAGCGCCTGCGATATCGATGCGGAAGTCGTCCAGATGCGGACCGATAACCATATGCCTGGACGACTGCTCTTTACGCTTCGATGCCATCAACGCTTCGTAGATGTGGTTGCGAAGCTCATTCCCTTCGAGGCCCGTTGACGTTGCCGCTCGTGCCGATGACCCGAGGTTTGGCAGATAAGTCAGTTCAAACGTTTCTCCCTCGCTCAAATTAGCGTGGATCGGGGCCGATCTAGTCTGCAACAGTTCCATGACTTCGCGTCGTGTCTGGATGATCTTCACGCTCTCCTCACAGAATCTCCCGTCCCAGAACGCGATCTCTTCCTCAAAGTCTTGCACCTCAAACGAGCCCCGAAGGAGCGCGTTGCGGCTTGCTCTGACCCGGTTGAGTCGAACCAGAGTCTGCACATATTCCGTGTCGAACTGCCCGATCAGGATGTCCAAGTAGCGCCGTCGTACCGCGGCGGCTCCGAGCGCAAGATTAAGGTCGCCCGCTTCGAAGATGACCACGTTGGCGCGTCCCACGAACTCTACTGGCTGTACCTTGATGCCGTTGATGCGCCACTCTTTAGTCTTCGAATTCATTCGATTGAAATTCTCTGCGGAGCTCGGATCAATGTGCAAGTCGAACTGAGCGCGAACAGATTCTGGACCGTTATTGAATACGCCGAGTGCTTGGACGTGGCCGCCGTCGCGTGCGATCGAGTGGTTGACGATTTCACGGTCGTTGGTGGCGCGCAACGACTTGCCGACGGACAACATGTGCACGGCTTCCAGCAACCCGCTCTTGCCGTGACCGTTCGCGCCGGTAAAAACTACCAACCCCGGTGAAAGGTTGACGTCAGTGTCAACGTGGTTTCTAAACCCGCTTAATTTCAGGCGCGTTAGATGAATGACTGAATCCTCGAAACCTACTTAGGGCGTTGCAAACCTCGCCGCCCCGGATATGCGTATCATAATCACAGCGGTGATCAAATCGCTACGTCTTCTTCATTGAACGATAAGCGCGCGTTCAGCGTCCCAGGACATTCACCCGCCCCACACGACATGTGCAAAGCTCGGATAGTTATCAGCGCACTTGTTCTGGCCTTGATCGTTACCGCCTGTGGATCGGAAACCACCGAACCGCCGATCGCCACTCCCGAATCGGAACCGCCTGTTCCTACAGCCACGACTCCGCCGCAAGTCGAGGCTACTCAGCCGAAGCCAACCCAGCCGCCTGAACCGACTTCACCTCCAGTAGCCACTGAAGAACCAGTAGCCGCCACCGCGCCCGAACGCGACCTAGACATCGTGACGTTGCTGCCATTCGATGGCATACCAGCGATCGACAACCCACAATTCTTCCCCGACCTAGAAACTGCCAACATGTTCTACAACGATGGCGAGTTAATCCTAGGCGTAGAGATCGATAGCGACGCTCGAGCCTACTCGGTCCCTTTGTTAAGCAGTCACGAAATCGTGAACGACGTTGTAGGAGGCAAACCCATCGCGGTCACTTGGTGACCGCTATGCTTCACTGGAATCGGGTATTCCAGAAAGGTAAACGGGGAGACACTTACATTCGGTGTGTCTGGCAAACTCACCATGAACGCGTTGATCATGTACGACCGCCAGACGCGTTCGCTCTGGAGCCACTTCCTTTCCGAAGGCATCGAGGGTGAATACAAGGGCGTCAAACTGACCAACGTACCGCTAGTACTCACAACCTGGGAGGAGTGGCGAACATCCTTCCCTGAAACCAAAGCACTACTGAAAGGCGAATCCAGCTTCGATCCCTACACCAGCTACTACATGCGCGGCGATGCCGGAGTTATCGGAGAATCCAACCGAGACGAACGGCTTTACGGCAAGGAGATCGTGCTTGGGGCAGGATTCGATGATGGTGCGATCGCGTTTCCGCACACCGCGCTTCAAGAGGAGCAGGTGATCAACACCGAGATTAACGGTGAACCGGCTGTCATCTACTACGAATCGCAGACCAGCACAGCAATTGCGTATTCCAGGACGGTCGGCGAAGAGACTTTGGAGTTTTCGCTTGAGGTAGAGGAAGAAGGCGAAGGCGTGACAAAGCGATGGATGGTCGATGCTTCCGGCTCGAGATGGCTGCCCCTCAACGGTCAAGCCTGGAGCGGCGATTTCCAAGGCACCCGGCTCGGTCCGGTTCATGCCGTTAACGTATTCTGGTTTGCATGGAGCGATTTTTACCCTGAGACTGAGATATACGGTCAATGAGCGTCGATTTGAGAGACTGGGTGCGCAACGTGCCAGATCATCCGCAACCGGGGATCCAGTTCAAAGACCTGACACCGATCTTTGCCGAACCAGCAGCATTTCGCGCCGCAATCAACTGGTTCACTGATCAAGTGGCAAAGATTCATCCAGATGTCATTGCGGCCATAGATGCCAGAGGCTTCGTGTTCGCGTCGCCTGTCGCCGATCGGTTGGGCATTCCGCTCGCACTAGTCAGGAAGAGTGGCAAGCTACCCCCTCCGGTTATCAAAAATCAGTATTCACTCGAATACGACGACCTCTCGGTTATCGAGATGAGGTCAGATGCCCTTACGGAAGGGCAGCGCGTGGTCATCGTCGACGACTTGCTCGCGACTGGCGGAACGGCGGTCGCAGCAGCCGAACTCGCCGAGGAGCTTGGTGCCCATGTTGTTGCGCAGATATTCTTGGTCGAACTAGCGTTCCTGAATGGCCGAGAACGCATCACATCACGCGACCCCGATTGCGAAGTCGTCTCCGATATCGTTTACGACTGATCGTCTGAAAGTCGTATCTCCACCAATCGCGCCCCGACGTAGAGTCCAGCAAACTCGATAACCGTCAATAAGGCGATGAACAGCGTCGCCTCTAGGAAGAACCGTTCCGGGAACAGCAGCAGCAGGTAGTGGCGGAAGGGATCTAGCTGCCACAGATCGTTAGCGAAACTCAGCAAGTGGAACTGGGTGAAAATCCACGTGAAGTCGATTATCGCGACCACGACAAGTGTGGCGATCATCAGACCCCACACCAATGCGCACCATCTCAACCACTGCGACATCGAAGCAAAGAAATCGCCGCGCCGGATCGCCAGTCCCAACGCGGCGCAAAGAACCAACACGCCGCCGCTCCAGACTGACACCCTTTCCACGTAGCGCATCAAGTCCTTCACATCGATCATGTGCAGAATCTCGCGTTCCCCAAAGAGGCTGACGACCCCTCGCGACGTGTTCACCTGCACATCCAAACGCTCGGCATCGTTCGCGAAATAGGCTTTTATTTGATCCGCTGCGGAATATAACTCCGAGGTCGGCAATCCAGTGCGCTCAGAAACCCCGTTGCGCCACCAGTTGTACGTGTAGAGCCAGTCCGAATGGGTCACGTAACCGACGTTAATGGCGATGAGGAAAATCGGCAGGACTAAGGTGAATATCACGCCGATCACCAACATCGCCCATCTGGATGCCTTAAATTTTCGCGGATTGGTCACGAAGTTCAGCGTAAATCAACTGCAACCAAAACCGCAGCAGCTATTGTGACTGCGCAGGCGAGCCAGAATATCGTGAAGTGGAAATCGGAATGCGAGTTGCAAAGCGCGAGCACAGCCAGTACCGTGACCCAGATCGAAGCCTCAGGATCACCATACCGAAGAAGCTGACGCATCGTCTCCATACTCAAATCCATACGTTGAAGTTACACCCCCAACACCTAACAGCGACAAGGTCAATTCGAACAATGAGCAAACAGATTCCATCCGCCAAAAACGACCAAACCGGCTTTCAATTCCTTGTGGAGACAGTTCGTACTCTCCGAGACCCGGGCGGCTGTCCATGGGACGCCGAGCAAACCCATCAGTCGTTGCGCCCAAACCTGCTCGAAGAGGCTTACGAAACGCTCGAAGCGATCGGGGATGCCGATGCAGACGCCCTCGAAGAGGAACTCGGCGATGTCATGGTACAGATCATTTTCCACGCCGACATCGCACGTCGTAACGGCGATTTTGACGCCGACTCCCTATGCCGCAAAGTAGCCGAAAAACTGATCCGGCGTCATCCCCATGTGTTCGGCGACGCCGAAAAGCTCGAATCTGGCGAAGATGTGGTCGACAGATGGGAGCGTATCAAGCGCCAAGAGGCCGGCGGCATCCGCTCCATTGTCGCATCGGTCCCCAAAGCGCTCCCCGCGCTCGCGCAATCAGCCGTAGTGCAACGCCGGGCGATGCGTGCGGGATTACCAATCCCAACCGAGGCCGACAACGCTATGGAATTCCCAGCACGAAAACTCGACGAATCCGACGATCAATTGGAACTCCGCGCCGGCCAATTCCTTGCCACGGCCGTCCGCGTCGTTCAGAGCCAAGGCGTTGATGCCGAAACGGCGCTGCAAAAGGCTAACTTCGCACTTCGAAACCGCGTTCTGCGAGCCGAAGAACTCGCCGAGGGAACTGCTTTAGCCGAAATGGACGGTCAAGACCGCGACCGTATCTGGGAACTCGCAGGCTAACCTTTAACTTCCACCGCGCTGCCAGCAAACGTCGTCACTTCCCCTACAACCGTGCCGACTACACCACGCAAGCTTAGATCCGCCAACAACCCGTCAACTGCGCCCTCAGCCACCGAGATCAGCAAACCGCCGGAAGTTTGCGGATCGCACATCAGCAGCTTGTCAATGTCGTTGATGCCTGTATCCCACGACACGGTCTCGGCGCAACTCTCCAAGTTCCGATGTGTCCCACCCGGAGCAACTCCAGCCTCTAAGAGTTCAACGACGCCGGACAACACCGGCAACGCCGATCGCCTCAACCGCCCGGTCGCGCCGCTAGCGCGCATCATCGTCATAAGGTGACCGACAATCCCGAATCCGGTCACATCGGTCGCCGCATTTGCTCCGGCCGACACCATAGCCTCGGCTGCATCGCGGTTCAACCAAAGCATCGATTCGACCGCAGCATCCAACACCTCGCCTAGCGCCTTGCCACTCTTGAGCGCAGTAGTAACCACTCCCGTACCTAAAGGCTTCGTCAAAACGAGCATATCTCCCGGTTTAGCAGTCGAATTCTGAACTTGGCGTCCAGGCTCGACCGTACCGACCACCGAAAGCCCGTATTTCGGCTCCACATCGTCCACCGTGTGCCCACCAACTATGATCGCTCCAGCTTCTGCGACCTTTGCGGCACCACCACGCAGTATCTCAGCAGACACTTCGAACGGCAAAGATCGCGGAAACGCTGCCACATTCAAAGCCATGACCGGTTGGCCACCGACCGCGTAAACATCCGACATCGAGTTCGATGCCGCAATCGCACCATACGAGAAAGGGTCGTCAACGATCGGTGCGAAGAAGTCAACTGTCAGCACCAAAGCGACGCGTTCGTCCAAACGGTAGACTGCAGCGTCGTCACCGTTTTCGAAGCCGACCAACAAATCAGGATGCGGAACGGCTCCGTTCATCAGCCCGCCCAATACCTGGGCGAGTTCGCCTTGGCTAAGCTTCCCCGCTCAACCGGCGCAGCTGGCGAGCTCCGTCAGCCGCGGGACCTTTTCGTTCATTACTCGATGCTCTCAACAATCAAACAAGACGATACAAACAACCACCTTCTCGCTTCTTCCACAATGGTACCCCCGCTATATTCTGCATCCGTCATATCCAATCGACTTAAAATTGATGCAGCATCACCATCACACTAACGACCCTATTCGGATCTCTCCGTTATGACCCAACTTCCGCTCGCAGAAATCCTGCCGATCACGGCATCCGTCAACGACGCTGGTCGCCTCGCAATCAACGATTTGGACGTTCGCGACGTCGTCGAAGAGTTCGGCAGCCCGCTCTACATCTACGACGAGACCACTATCCGTGAAATGTGTCGAGAATTCGTCGGCAACTTCAGGCGTTACTACCCCAAAACGGACATCGAGTACTCGACTAAAGCGATGTCGAACCCCGCAATCCTGAAGATCATTGAACAGGAAGGTCTTCACATTGATGTCGTGACTGGCGGCGAGTTGGCATTCGCGTTGGCCGCCAACTTTCCACCCGAGAAAATCAACTTCCATGGCAACAACAAGGTCCGTAGCGAACTGCGAGAAGCGGTAGAAACAGGTATCGGTCGAATCACCATCGATTCATTCCACGAGATCGAGCTTCTAAACGAAGTCGCCGGTGAGTTCGGCACCTCTCAAGCCGTCAACTTGCGAGTATCGCCCAGCATCGATCCGCACACACATCGCCTCACCAGCACCGGGGTATTGGACTCCAAATTCGGGTTCTCAATAGAGACTGGCGACGCAGAAAAGGCCGTTGCCGCCGCGTTGGAACAACCCAATCTCGAAGTTCAAGGTTTGCACTTCCACCTCGGCTCCCCACTATTCGAGTTGGAACCGTACGAAGAGGCGATAGAATATGTCTGCGCCTTCGCCGCAAGGATGAAGTGGGTTCACCACCTCGAACTGAACGAGTTCAGCCCCGGTGGCGGCATGGCCATCGGTTACCTATCGTCGAAACTCCCTCCAACAATTGCCGAATACGCTCAGAAAATCGCTGAATCGCTCGTTTCCGCCTGCACCAGATACGGGCTCGAGCAACCGAGGATGATCATTGAACCTGGCAGATCGATTGTCGGCAGGGCAGGCGTTGCCGTCTACACCATCGGAGGCATCAAACGAATCCCCGGCGTTCGCACCTATGTCAGCGTCGATGGCGGAATGGGCGACAACATCCGTCCTGCCCTATACGACGCCGAATACGAAGTGATGTCGGTCGACGATCCCCTCGGCCAACCGTCACAAAAAGTGACCATCGCAGGCAAGTTCTGTGAGTCGGGAGATCTTCTGGCGGAAGACGTAAATCTGCCCGAACTCAATACCGACGACCTCCTGGCGTTGCCCGCATCGGGTGCCTACTGCGTTCCGATGGCCAGCAACTACAATCTGCAGACGCGCCCAGCGATCGTCCTAGTCACCGAACAGTCCGAAGCGAGACTCATCCGTAGGCGCGAGACTTACGAAGACCTTCTCGCCACCGCGATATACGAATAATGCTCACCGCATCGCCAGATGTGGGATCGAGTAGCCAATGGCAGACGATCGGCAATCGGGCTGCGATAACGCTGCTCAATGGTGCCATCAAGCAGCAACGAGTATCCCACGCATACCTCTTCACCGGCCCGAACCGCGTCGGCAAACGCACTTTAGCCATCGACTTCGCCAGAGCACTCAACTGCAACGTGCAAGACATAGCCGCGCCAGGCTGGGGTGATCTTCAACCAGCTCCGCCATGTGGCCAATGTTCGGCCTGCGATCGCATCGCCCGCTCCAACTTTGCCGACGTGCAGATCATAACGTCATCCACTCAATCCTCCAAAGACCCGGATGCCAGATCCGCGCAACGACGCGTGATGATCGGTATCGACTTGATCAAAGATCTCCAGTCAGACGCCATACTCGAACCCTATGAAGGACGCGTCAAGGTCTTCATCATTGACGAAGCGAACCGCATGTCCCAAGATGCTGCCAACGCGCTCCTGAAGACACTCGAAGAACCACCCAGCAGCGTCCACATCATCCTCACCGCACCCTCCGAAGAATCGGTGCCGGAGACTATCGCTTCGCGGTGCCACTTGGTCAGACTGCGATCCGTGCCGCCGGAAACCATCACCGACGCACTAATCGAACGCTACGGGGTACCGCAGGCCGAGGCTGAACCCCTCGCGAAAATGTCGATGGGTGCTCCCGGTTGGGCAATTGCCGCACGAAAAGACCCATCACTCATCGATGCCCGAAAGCAGTCCGCATCCCGCATCATCGACGTCATCAAAGCCGACCTCCCTGACCGCTTCGACTACGCCTTCAAGATGACCCAAGAATTCCGCCGCGACCGCGCGTCAGGACTCGAAGAAATCGCACGCTGGCTCGAGATACTCCGCGACGTCGCCATGCTCCAGAACGAACTATATCAACACATCGTCTTCGGCGACCGCATCGAAGAGTTGACGGATCTGGCAAAAAAACTTACGACACAAGACCTCGCCCACGCCACTTCAACCGTCCAAAACACCCGGGACGCCCTCATGTCCAACTCATACCCCCAACTCGCCTTTGACGCCATGATGTTGCAGATGCCTACACCTGCTTGATCGAGTGTCTACCGGTCAAACCGAAGCCGTAAGCTAACCTGCCGCCGTCGGCAACGGCTGCTTCGCCAGCCAGGGCATGAACGGCAACCATGCCGGATCAACTCGATCAGCACTGAAACCCGCATACGGATTCGGACGCGGCTCAAGGGGTTGAGCCCTCAACGACATGCCCGCTTCGCGCGGAGTCGAACCTGCCTTCCGATGATTGCACCGCTGGCACGCCGTCACGACGTTCTCCCACGTGTGCTGACCGCCCTTGCAACGTGGGACCACGTGGTCCAGCGTCAACTGTGTGCTTCGCTTACCGCAGTACTGGCAGACATACCCGTCGCGCTGGAAGACTTCGCGGCGTGACAGCTTCCGACGGTGCAACGGCTTCCGAACCATATAGACGAGGCGGATCACCTCAGGGCGTTCGAACATGCGGGAGACTGTGTGGATGTATTCGACACCGTGTTGAACCGTTTCAGCTTTGCCTTTGCCAAGTAGTGAAACGGCGCGGCGCACGTCGCAGATGTTAAGGGGCTGATAGTTCTGGTTTAGCACCAACACCCGAGAACGTATCAGTATCAACGCTTGATCACTCACAGTACTCATATTCTACAGCCGCAAAAGTCTACTTGATCCAACAAACACCTCCACTATCAGCCTTTCAGACATCTTCATCATTCGACCCGAGAGAAAAGCACGTCCACTGCAAGACCGATCTCGTTCGGCGCAAATGGCACAATGACGCCCCGCAGTCCCGAAATAATCTCAACCACCAGCGAGCCCGTCAACTGCTCGTCCAACCACGACCTTGGTGCATCGTCAAGGTAGATCTGCGAATACGATGCCGAGTAAGAGGCGCCACCGAACTCCAATGCGCCCTTCGGCACAACATACGTGAACGCCGCCGCCGCCACGATCAGCGCGGTGACCAAGATACAACCCACCAATGCGCCCAGCAACGCGCCTCCGATATCGTTCACCCACCGCAACAGCGTCATGTTGATGACCGCTCGAACACTCGAAGACACCGATCGTGCAACGATCCCAACCAGCGCCGAGATGATGATGTAACCAATAGTCGTCGCAATGGAAGTGAAGTTGGGTGGAAAACCAAACAGCGGAACTACACGACCCACGACCTGAGCGCCGAAAACGATCGCTGCATAAGCTGCCACTAACCAGATAGCGGTTCCCAAAACGCCGACCTGAAAGCCCCAAAAAGCTAGCAGCAAGATCGTAAGGATGAATATTCCGTCAAGACCGTTCATCGATTGGTGAGCGCGCGACGCAGCAACGTAAATTCGTCCATGCCCTTTCAATCAGAATCAGTTCGCGCCCAAATCCGCGTCCCTTGACGCGTCGAAATAGAGCGTAAAGCAAGTGTGAACACTTGCTGTCTATAATCGAATGTTAGTTTCGCGGACGATCGAAAAACTCTCCGATTGATGCGTGTTGAGGCTCAATGTCCAGCCTCCGAGGTGCCAGTACAAGGCTCGACCGCTTGCGCATGAACCCTAACCAGAGACCCGCGCCTATGCAGATAGCATTGGATGGACCCTCCGCTTCTGGCAAATCTACTGTCGGTGCTATGCTCGCCGAGCGTTTGGGGTGTGATTTTCTTGATACCGGAATGATGTACCGCGCCGTCACTTACATCGGCACCCAAAACCGCATCTGCCTCGAAGATTCCGAAGCGTTCGGCAATATCGCCGCCAACACCAGCTTCGCGATTAATCGTCATGAAAACGGAGATTGGAGACTGTGCGCCGACGGACAAGATGTCACCGATCATCTCTATTCCGAGGAGGTCAACTTTAACGTCTCACCCGTATCTGCGCTCCCAGCGGTGCGACGCAGTCTGGTGCGGCAACAACGCGACATAGCGAGTGCCGGTCTGGTCGTCATGGCTGGCCGAGACATTGGAACCGTCGTATTGCCGGATGCGCACGCCAAATTCTTTCTCACCGCTTCCGCCGAAACCCGCGCGGAACGTAGAACCAAAGACACCGATGGGCAGATCTACCAAGAGGTCCTGCAATCCATCGAACGCAGAGACAAGATCGACTCAAGCCGCGCCGACTCGCCGTTGCGCGCAGCCGAAGATGCTGTAACCATCGTTACTGACGGCCTGACCGCGGAAGAGGTAGTCGAAGAAATTCTCACCCAACTCCCCGTTGATGCGAGCCGAGCCGCTGCTCCACTGGCGACTGGGGGCGCATGACTTGAAACCGAACAGACAATGGTTCTTTCCCTTCTGCAACACCGCTTTCCGCGGCACTTTGTCCGTGTTCGCCGACATCCAGGTGCAACACCGAGAACGTTTGAAGGTCGATGGCCCGGTCATCTATGTCTGTAACCACCTTGCCAACTTGGACCCGCCCATCGTCGCTTCCATACTCCCGCGTCGTGCATTGTTCATGGCAAAGCGAGAACTCTTCAACAATCCGCTTTTCACATTTCTCCTTAAAGGATGGGGCGCGTACCCGGTAAGCCGATACTCCGCCGACCTTCACGCTCTCCGCTGGGCGCGAGCCATGCTCGCTCATCGGCGCGCCGTAGTGATGTTCCCAGAGGGTACCCGCAGCCGTAACCTCGCAGGATTAAAAAAGGCTCACATCGGACCCGCACTTCTAGCCGCGCAATCTGGAGCAACGCTGGTGCCGATAGGAATGTACGGAACCGACAACTTGCAAAATATCCTGAAAGTGTTGATGCCGATCGCCAAGATTAGAGTCTCGGTAGGCGAGCCATTCAAGGTTTGCTCCGGCATATCCGATCGCGCCCTGCTCGAACGCGTCACCCAAGAGATCATGGCAAGAATCGCAATTAACCTACCGTCCGAACGCCGCGGCATCTACACCGACGGAGTGTCCAAGAGTTTCGAATTAACAACCCCAATCGAAGGCCATCAGGATACAGAAGCTGTCCCCGGAGCACGCAACGCCACCGTGTCATCGCCAACTAGCAGGAAATCGGTGTAGAAAATTATGTGTGGAATCGTGGGTTACGCCGGCAACGGCGATGCAAAGACCTTCTTGCTACGAGCCCTCAAGGACCTCGAGTATAGAGGCTACGACAGCGCGGGGATCGCTGCTATAAACGGCGAAGAGATAACTACGATCAAACGCGCAGGTCGAGTTTTCACTCTGGAAGAGACGATCAATGGTCAGTTCGGGCAGGCGACGACGGGGATCGGGCATACTCGTTGGGCGACTCATGGCGCGCCGACGGATGCGAACGCCCACCCTCATCTCAGCTACGACGGTAAGGTAGCGATCGCACACAACGGGATTATCGAAAACCACGCGAAATTGCGGCGCAGGCTTGAGGCTGATGGAATTGAATTTGAATCTGAGACAGACTCTGAGGTGGTCGCGCATCTGATTGCTCGCCATATGGAAGCGGGCGATTCGTTGCTCGCAGCAACCAAGAAAGCAAGCAGGCGCTTAAAAGGGCTGTCGGTGATTCTTGCTATTTCTGCAGATGAACCAGACGCGGTAGTGGGTATCAGGATCGGGTACGCCGGCAGTTTGATGATGGGGGAGTCTGGCGACGCTTGGATCCTTGCCAGCAACGCGGCGGCGATGCCTTCCGATGTGAATGCAGTGACGCATATAGATCATTGCGAGGCAGTTCGCATCGGTCCTGATGGAGCAATGATTGTGGATGTGGCTGGCAAACTGGTCGAAAAGGAATCTGTGAGGTTGCTCGCCGGAAATCGCATTTCTGAGATCAACGGACACGCTCACTTCATGCATAAGGAGATCTCCGAGCAGGCAGCCGCTGTGCAGGGCGCTCTGCGCGGAAGGGTCGACTTCAGCGACAAGCGGATCGACATCCCTGAACTAAGTTTGCTGCCGCGTGAATTGGATCGAATCGTATTAGCGGGTATGGGCACGTCGCATTTTGCGGCGATGACCGGGGCGCGGCGTATCGAGCGGCTGGCTAGGATACCCACATCAGTCGAATACGCGGGCGAGTTGGCTGATCGCGATCCGGTGATGAGCGAACGCGACCTGTTGGTGGCAGTTACTCAGTCGGGCGAAACTTATGACACGTTGGTCGCCATTGAGAAGGCGAGGAGTGTAGGAAGCACGGTTGCGGTCGTCACCGCTAACGTTCTCAGCGAGGCGGCCCGGATGGCAGACGTTGCGATCGATATCGGCTCAGGTTTGGAAGTTGCCGTCCCTGCTACCAAGACGTTTATCAACACGATGCTCGTTTTATACATGGTGGGACTGCAACTAGGGCGCGACACTGGCCGGTTGAGGGAGCCCGAATTTGATCGACATGTCCAATCGATAGTCTCTCTGCCAGGCGCGATAAACCGTACTCTGGGCCAAGAATCCATCGTTGAAAATCTCGCCAAAGACCGTTTCATCGACGTCAAAAATATGCTCATCCTAGGACGCGGCGACCTCTTCCCAATAGCGATGGAAGGCGCCCTCAAGATGAAGGAGACTGCATACATCCATGCTGAGGGTTGCTCAGCATCTGAAATGAAGCACGGCATCAACGCACTAATCCAACACGACACTCCCACTATCGCCCTCGTACCCGAAAACGGCGAACTCAGAACCAAGATGCTCACCAGCATCTACGAAGTACAGAGCCGTGGCGGCGAAGTCATCGCATTCGTCCAAAACGGCGACATCGAGGTTGAAGCCATCGCCGACGCATCGTTTCCGATACTCACCGACGATGACGAACACACGCCGTTTCTCATGACGATACCTCTCCAGCAACTCGCCTATCACACTGCCCTCGCACGCGGCTACAACCCCGACCGACCGCGCAACCTCGCAAAGACGGTGACCGTCGCATGATCGACGGTTTCGGAGTTCATTTCTCTCAGGCAAGCCACTCGCGAGTCAGGCACCGTATTGTGCAACGAGAGGCTGCGCTCTCCCCCTTCGCATCAAAATCCGCCGCCGCTACCCGCGACCGCGAAGAAGAACCCTCCTCCGTTCGCGCCGCATTCCAACGCGACCGCGACCGTATCGTCCATTCCAACTGCTTCCGGCGGCTAAAACACAAGAGCCAAGTCCTCGTAAACCCCCAAGGCGACCACTACACGACTCGCATGACCCACGTCCTTCAGGTCTCGCAGGTCGGACGCACCATCGCTCGAGCACTGAATCTCAATGAAGACCTGGTAGAAGCCGCCGCTCTTGCCCACGACGTGGGACACACTCCATTTGGACACATCGGCGAACACGTCCTCAATGAACGACTCCCCGACGGCTTTACTCACGCCGCGCAAGGTGTCCGAACCCTCACCATCCTCGAAAAACACGGCGACGGGCTTAACCTGACACACGATGTGATCGAAGCGGTTAAACGCCACTCCAAACCCGAGGGCAAGTTCATTACCTCCGAAGCCGTTGCTGGAATGTCTCTCGAAGCGCAGATCGTCCGTATCTCCGATGCCATCGCATACCTCGCTCACGACCTCGCCGACGCCGAGCGCGACGGCATCCTGGAGACTGCTGATGTCCCGATCGAAGTCCGAGAAGCTCTCGGCGACGCACACTCCACCCGCCTAAATGCCATGGTCGTGGACGTAATCGACGCCTCTTGGGACTGCACTGGAGAGAGCGGCAATCTTAACTCGAAACCGTGGATTCGCATGTCCGACACCATGCGTGACGTGACCACCCAGCTCCGAAACTTCATGTTTGAACGTGTCTACCATCCAACGTCCCAATCCCCAGAAGGACTCCGAGCTCATGATGCAGTACACCTCATGCACGACCACTACAGCAATCACCTTGACGAGGTGCCCGAATGGATGCGGGTCATCTCCATCGAACCTGAATATGCTGCCGCCGACTTCGTATCTGGTATGACCGACTCTTTCGCCGTAATCGCTCTGGAACGCATCTCCCCCGGCAGTAGCCAAGGCCTGTACCAAGGCCGAGTCTACGTCCCCCACACCTAACCACACCTCCCTTTCGCTCCGTCACAAGTCCGCTATCCCCATCCCAGTTCACTCTTGATAATCACTACATATGTATTAATATAAACTGTTAACAACAACATCGCCGCGCCGACGAGCGTGGACAACCAACTAACCCGACCGACCACCGGGAACAGGCATCAGACCGTGAAAGCGACAAGAAACAGAATCGACACCATCGCGACCCTCGTAGAGAGAGGCGACCTCGTCGCCCTGTGCCCGAAACGGTCTGCGACGGCGCCCCGCATCTGAACGAGAGTCAGATGAACGACCGGAAGGGGCCGTCATGAAACGTATATGCAACAAATCCCAGTCGCAACGCAGAGTCAATCTATGCGTTGCAGTACGAGCCGGCAGGTACTCTCCCGTACCGTCCCTTTCGCGAAGCGAAGGGAACGCAGAGCGAAGCGAACGCAGGGGATGCACGAAGCACGCCCAAACAAATCCCCCAAACAGCACCATCCTTCAATTCATTCCCGATCATGCCCATCCTAGTTCAGACAACACTCCCCAAATTACTTTTTCGAACCCTCAATCCATCCTTGCATTCGAACAAATCTCATTTATACTTCGTACGCCAAAGCGTATTTTCACGCTTCGTGCGCCTCAAGTCTGTATGTCTTGAAAACCGCACACGGGTAACCGTCGTTGTCGGCAACCAGTTCGCCACTGGCGGGGAGAGCAGATGACTTTAGTCGACGAAGTCAAGTCAAGGCTGACAATCGTTGATGTCGTCTCGGATTACGTCGCACTTGAGAATCTCTCCTCTCGCACGCCCAAGGCCCTCTGCCCGTTCCACGACGAACGAACCCCTTCATTCAGCATCTCCCTTGAACACGACTCTTGGAGATGCTGGGGTGCGTGCGGAGTTGGAGGTGGGATCTTTGACTTCGTCATGCGAGCTGACGGCATCGAGTTCAAAGAAGCACTCGAAAAGCTCGCATTAAAAGCCGGTATCGAACCAAACTTACGAGACGATTACAACACCAACCGTCCACGAGGCAGATCCGCCGCTCTCCACGAAGTCAACGCCATCGCCGAAGAGTTCTACACTCGCCAACTCGAAGGCGCACAAGGCGAAGAAGCCATTGCTTACCTCGAATCACGCGGCATTGATTCCCGTACCGCACGCCGACGTGGCATCGGATATGCACCTGCCGGCGTCAACTCTCTAATCACCTACCTCAAATCCATCGGTGCCGACAGCCAAGCAGTGGTCCAAGCCGGCCTCATCGTGAAAGGCAACGACGATACGTGGCGGGACATGTTCACCAACCGCATCACCATCGCCATACGCGATCCCCGCGGCAACGTCATCGGCTTCGGTGCTCGAGCTATGGGCGACGCCCAGCCCAAATACTTGAACACCCACGAGACCACAATCTTCAACAAATCCTCCGTCCTCTACGGCATGAACTGGGCATCCGACGCGATACGTGCCTCGGGCAAGGCGGTAGTGGTGGAGGGATACATGGACGTCATCGCCGCACAAGAACGCGGTTTCAAAAATGTCGTGGCCTGTATGGGCACCACAGTAACTTCCCAACAGCTGCAAACCATCTCGACGGTATTGCCCGACGATCCCGACAACCCACCGTCGATAGTCCTCTGCCTTGATGCCGACCAAGCAGGACAACAGGCCACGCTACGCGGTTTACAGATAGCCCTGTCCGAATTCGGACGCGGGTCCGCTCGAAACAACACTCGAAGTTCCCCGATCGACATCCGGGTCGCCGGCCCTGTCGTTTCCGAACACGGCGAACCCAAAGATCCTGATGATGCCATTCGAAACAACGGCGCGGAATGGATCGCTTCAATCGACCAAGCTGATGAGATTATCGACTTCGTCATCCGCTCCAGCCTGAGCCGCCACAACACCGCGACCGAGAACGGTCTCGACGCCGCTCTCAACGAAGTTGAGCCCTATTTCGAGAGCATCCCTGCCAACACCATCTATGAGCGGGGAAAGCTGAGTTGGCTTGGTGAGCAAGTAGGCATCGATTTTGATGGCATGATTCATATGTTGAAGTTGAAGCGTTCAGCACGCGAGACCATCCAAAACGCTTCGAACCCAGACCGAAACACACGCCGTACTCCAACCCGCAAAGCATCTCGCACTACGCCTTCATTTCTCCCAGCCCGATGGGAGTACGAGCTCCTCGCTTGTATGTTGCGGTACGACTACGCAATCGACCACGCGGCGACCGCCGAACCGGACCACTTCATTGATCCCGTTAGGATGCGAGTGTTTAAGGCCCTTACATCCGCCGCTAACGTCGATGAATGCCTCGCACGGATCCAAGGGGACGATGAGGCTTTGGCCCTCGTCAACCAATTGAAGGAATTTTCTCTTTCACCGACCGCCGAAACAATAGAGGACCAGGCAACGATCATACAGATCGCCGAAAGATGTGCGACACGAACGCACGAAGAATATCTGATACGAAACAAGAAGAGAGAGGTGCAACTGGCCAAAGAAAACGGAAACATGTTCAGTGACGAGGAAGAAGTGACCATCTCGGTCCAGACCAATCTCAAGATCAATAAACTGAAGAACCCGCAACAAGCGGCGTCAAGCCATTAGGAGGCGCTCAGATTGTTTTACGAGAGCGACGAGGTAGGACACGAAACAGGGACAGGGGCGATCGACACCAGTGTGGATGATGAGGTCGACAAAGATCCCGGCATTTCCGGAGCCGCGCGCGCCACGCGAATATCAACCCTTAGCGATGCATCGATCGACGATGACGACGTTGATGAAGATGAAACCGTCGCGTCGACAGATGATGATGACGATTTAGAAGACGATGATGATGACGATGGCGAGACGCTGACGTTCGGGATGCTGGGTGGCGACGATGAAATCGAAGCCGACCCTATCGATGGCGAGAGTCACCGCGCCAGCATGATCCTATCGACTACGGGGCCGGCAAGCACGATCTCGGACCTTGACAGTTGGGATGGATCGGCCACCGGCGCAAAGCAACGCGCCGAAGTCGTGACTCTCGAAAACGCCGCCGCCGACACCGATCTTACTGACGACCCCGTACGGATGTACCTCCGCGAGATCGGGCGCGTCGAA
>JAAXHR010000248.1 GCA_012270805.1 Dehalococcoidia bacterium | reverse complement strand
CGTTTAAACGGCATCTCTTCGAGGTGCTGTGGATGTGGTTCCCACTGATGCCACTTGTTGCCAACGGTATTGTAGCAATTGAAAATGGCGATCCGATCGACGGTTTCGTCGGTCCACTTGGCACCAGTATGCGTGATCGCCTCCGTGAAGATAAGCACGGAGCCTGCGGGACAGGTGTAATCCTCCCACAGCGTGGAGTTGCGATCCTCCGTTGATTTGGGAGCGGGAAACGCCCCTTTATGGCTGCCGGTGAGGAACATGGTACCACCGCAACCTTTTTGCACCGGGTTGAGTTCCCAGACCACGCGCGTCAACCCGCTGTGTGCTTTGTCGTAGTGCAGATGATAGGTATGCGAGTTGCCGGGAAAGTTTAGCATCCCACGACCGCCGTGAGGCCGGAAAGCATCGTGACCGTTCGCACGGACGGTTAGAAAAGTGCTTTCCAACCGAAATCCATAACAGTTTTCGTTGGCGTAGGCCGAAGCCAAAAATTCGTGCATGAATCCGAGAACAACCGGATGATCGGTTAGAGTCTCTAAGGGGCCGCCGATGGAATAACGGTGGTGTTCGGGAATGGACTTCGGTTCCTGTTTAAGTTGATAGCAGAACTCGCGCATCTCTAGAATCTCTGATTCGCTGAGTACGCCAGGGATCAGCATCCACCCGCGAGTATCAAAGAGATAGCGTTGTTCTTCCGTCAGTGGAATCGACGGTAGATTATCAGCATTCGTCGTAGGATTCGGCATAATTCCCTCCCTCTTTCGGGTGTCTACCAGATCGTGAGAAGTCCCATTACCGATACTGCTTCGCCTGAGTATTGAACATCTGCGCGTATCTGCCGTCCTGGGCCATAAGTTGTTCATGACTCCCCTGCTCGACAAGCTCCCCCTGCTGCAGAACGAGGATGTGATCGGCCATGCGCACGGTGGAGAAGCGGTGGGAGATAAAGATCGCCGTTCGGTCTGACGTAAGTTCGGCAAAACGCGAGAAAACATCGCGTTCAGCAAACGCATCGAGGGCGGCTGTAGGCTCGTCCAAGATGAGTACCTCTGCCTCTTTCATAAACGCACGACTGAGCGCGATCTTCTGCCACTCTCCACCAGACAGATCAACACCTTCGTCGAATTCCTTTCCCAAGATCGTGTCGTATCCCTTCGGCAGCCCCTTGATGAGACCCGAGGCACCGCCCTCGTATGCCGCACGTTCAATCCGATCATCATCGTCCAATAGGTCCACTTGACCAAAGCCTACATTCTCTTTGGCTGAGAGATCGTAGCGAACGAAATCCTGGAAAATCACCCCGATTTGGCGGCG
>JAAXHR010000294.1 GCA_012270805.1 Dehalococcoidia bacterium | reverse complement strand
TTGCTGGGATTGCGGTGGATCTGAGCGCAGACTATCGTCGCGCTATCGACACCGTTCACATCCATCTGATCCAGCAACGTTTCGACGGAGCCGTGGTGATCCGGGTCGGGGACCTCGGGTAAGTAAGGCCAATAGTTCCAAGCGTGGCAATGGGAGTCGATGATCGGCATTCATTCTCGTCCTGTTTTCAATCGATGCAGAGGGGCGTTGTTGCTCACTATTGTGTGAACGCGATGCCCGCAGAGTGCATTTTATCCGCGCCTGCAATCGAGAGATTTCGGTTTTGCGTCAGTTGTTTCAAAGGTTAACTTCAGTGAAACACTGCCGTAACATTCGCGAAACATTAACCGCGTAGATTGCGAATCATTGCGTAATCACCCGTTCGGGAGGGAGACAAATATGGATACTGGCCACATAGCCTGGATGCTGACAGCAACCGCGTTAGTGCTGTTCATGACGCCAGGCTTAGCGTTCTTCTACGGAGGACTGGTGCGCGGCAGGAATGTCGTAAGCACGCTCATGTACTCCTTCATCGCGATGGGGGTCGCGAGCATCGTCTGGGTCCTGTGGGGCTTCAGCCTCGCTTTTAACGACGCAAGCAGTATCGGTTGGTCAGGCGGGTTCGAGTTCATCGGGCTTTCCAAGATCGGCGTCGGTAACGAAGAACTGGGTTGGGACATTCCCGACCTTCTCGTAGCCGCGTTCCAGATGACTTTCGCGATCATTACTCCAGCACTGATCACAGGCGCGTTCGTTGAGCGATTCAAGTTCACTACGTACCTGATTTTCTTGGTGCTGTGGGTGACTTTCGTCTATGCTCCGATCTGCTACTGGGTCTGGGGCGGCGGTTGGATCGGCGGTCTTGATGGAGGTACGCTTGATTTCGCCGGCGGAACGGTTGTTCACATCAACGCAGGTATCGCCGCGGTGGCGGCAGCCTATCTCGTGGGCAAGAGGCGCAGCCCGGGCCTAGAACCGCACAACGTACCATTCGTAGTGCTGGGAGCTGCGATTCTTTGGATCGGCTGGTTCGGCTTCAACGCAGGTTCGGCCGGAGCGGCAAACGGCACTGCGGTCGTGGCATTCATCAACACAAACACGGCGGCTGCGACGGCCGCAGTTGTTTGGGCAGTTCTGTCATACATCCACACTGGACGTATCAGCGCAGTTGGCGTGGCCACAGGTGTAGTGGCTGGTTTAGTTGCAGTCACCCCGGCGGCTGGCTGGGTCGGTGGCGCAGGCGCACTAGCCATCGGGCTTGGTGCCGGCATCATATGCCACTACGCGGTCCACTTCGAGATACTCCACAAGATTGGAATCGACGATTCGCTTGAAGTGTTCGCAGTGCACGGACTCGGAGGTATCTGGGGCGCGCTGGCAACCGGCATCTTCGCTTGGGGCGCACTTACCGACACGTCTGGCGGTCTGGTGAACGGCAACGCCGGCCACTTCATGGCGAACCTGATCGCGGTTGTCGTGACCTTGCTCTACTCGGGTATCGTCTCGTTCATCATCCTCTTCGTCTTGGACAAGATCCCAGGCCTCGGCTTGCGGATATCCGAGGGCGATGAGGACATTGGGATCGACATCTCGGCACACGGTGAACGCGGCTACGTCGCGGACGGTGCGGACTAATCGATAAACAAACGGTAGGCGAGGGGAGTAGC
>JAAXHR010000271.1:10478-16089 GCA_012270805.1 Dehalococcoidia bacterium | reverse complement strand
AGGGAACTGGGTGACGTTCTATCCGAAGTAAGCGATCTGCTGGAGGTGGGTGGCGTTTCGGTGGCGATAAGGCGTCTATCGCCGCTACGACCGGCGGATATGGCTGCAGTGGTAGCGGAGTTGTCGGAATCCCACTTGCGTGAACTCTTGGAGCGGATGCCTAACCCGTCGATAGCGGAGGTGCTGGACTATCTAGACGTTGATCGCGGCTCCCGGGTATTCGACGCGATACCGGAGACTCGACGTCCAGCAGTTTTGGATGAGACCTCTCCCGAGGTGGCTACCGACCTTTTGCATCGGATCGCTTGGGATGATGCGGCGCAGACTCTGGTGCGGATGCGGAATCTGAACATCATCGGGGATCTGCTGATCCACGATGACGACGATGCCGGCGGTCTGATGTCGCCGACGTTCGCTAAGCTGCGTGAGTACTGGACAGTACGTCACGCGATCCGAGTGCTTCGGCAGATGGATCTGGACCCGGAGATGCTCCGAGAGCTTTTCGCCGTAGACGCGCACGACACATTGGTGGGGAGGATGGAGTTGTCGGAGCTAGTCTTCGCGCCGCCGACCGCGACGATCGGCGAGGTGATGAATCGCGATGTGATCTCGGTGTCAGTTGCGGAGGACCAGGAGAGCGCGGTGCGGTTGATGCAACGCTATCGTCTTCCGAGCATCCCGGTGACGAACGGACGCGGTCAGCTCCAAGGGGTAATCACCTCTAACAGCTTGGTCGAGGTGGCAGAGCAAGAAGCAACGGAAGATATGTTCCGGTTGTTCGGTGTCGGGGGAAGCATCGCGACGGGTTATGACGTTCACGAGGCGATTCGCAACCGCTTGCCGTGGCTTGTTTTGAATCTATTCACGGTGATGTCGGCGGGCTACGTTCTTAGTCTGTTCCAGCCGACTCTGGATGCGATGGTTTTGCTGGCGGCGTTTTTGCCGGTAGTAATGGGACAAGCGGGTATCGCGGGGACTCAAACGGTAACGATTATCGTGCGTTCGATGGCCCTGGGGGAGCGATCGATTGCGAACGTATGGCAACTATTGTTGTTTGAGTTGGTTTTGTCTCTCGCACAGGGGATAGCCGTGGGTGGCATTCTCGGTGTTGTAGTTCACGTTTGGAAGGGTGATTGGGCGTTGACGCTGTTGGTGACCGGTTCGTTGGTGCTCAACTTGGTACTAGCGGCGCTAGCTGGCGTTTTGGTGCCGATGTTCATGCGGTTGTTGCGCATCGATCCCGCTATGGCGTCGGCGGTCATAGTAACGACTGCGACCGACATCTGTGGCATCGTGATGTACCTGGGCCTGGCCAGCATCTTCCTTACGCTGCTGGTGGGTTGATTGTGGTCACTCGTTGTTTACGAACGCCGCCGAGACGTGGCGTCTTTGGATTTTCCCCGTGGCGGTTCTAGGAAGTTCGTCGGTGAAGTAGATCACGTTAGGGACTTTGAAGTCGGCTAACCGTTCGCGGCAGAAGTCTTGGATATCTCCTTGTTCGCAATCACCACTGAGGACTACTGCGGCTTGAACGCATTCGCCGTATTTCTCGTCGGGTGCGGCGAAGCATACTGCTTCAGCGATATCTGGGTGTTCGAGCAGCGTGGCGTCGACCTCTAGAGGAGAGATTTTCTCTCCGCCTCGGTTGATCAGCTCTTTCAGCCGGCCGGTAAGCGTTAAGTAGCCGTTGTCATCGAGCACGCCCTGGTCGCCGGTGCGGAACCATCCGTTTACGAAAGCATCGGCGTTGGCTTCCTCGTTGTTGTGGTAGCCCCACATGACGTTTTCGCCTTTGATGACGACCTCGCCACGGTCGTCGGTGCTTGCCAACTCGCCGGTCTTTTCATCGGCCATGATGGCGACATCAACTCCGGTGGCCTTTCCTACGGTGCCTGCGATACGTGCGCCAGGCGGCAACGGGCTGCTGGACATCTGGTGAGAGGCTTCGGTCATCCCATAGGCTTCAAGTACCGGTGCTCCGAAGCGGTTTTCGAGGTCACCAAACACGGTTGGTGCCAGAGCAGCGGAGCAGGAGCGGATCAGTCGGAACGATTCATGCGGCGCTTCATCGTCGTCGGCGCGAGTCAGGAGAATCTGGTGGATTGTTGGGACAGCGGAGTACCAGGTCGAGTTCGTTTCTGCCTGTTGTTGCCAGAAGGCACTTGCGGAAAATCTGGGAGGTACGACCACTGTACCGCCGGAGTTAAGGGTCGATAGAGTTGCTCCAATGAGCCCATGCACGTGGAACAGCGGCATCACGATAAGCGACGTGTCGTCGGGTGTGAGGGCATAAGTGTTTTTGATGTTTTCGACGGATTTCATCAAGTTCAGGTGTCGTAGAGGGACACCCTTGGGGCGACTCGTGGTGCCTGAAGTGTGCAGAAACAGCGCGATGTCGGCTCCGCTTGGAGCAGGTGCATCAACCGTTGATGTCAATTCGACGCGGTTGGATGAAAGAGTTACCCGGAGGCGGCCGTTGGATGGATCGAGATCGGCTTCGATCGTTTTGATGCCGAGTTGTGCTGCCGCTTCCCGTGCGGGGTGGGAGCCGTTCGGGAGAATGGCTATGCGTGTTCCGGCATCTTCCATGTAAAACGTGAATTCATCGGTTGTGTATGCCGGGTTGAGAGGTGCAGCGATTGCGCCAGTGCGGGCTACGGCAAGGAATGTGGCGACGAATTCGTAGCCGTTGATCAGAACGATCGACACCGGAACGCCCGGTTCGATACCGTTCGCGGCTAGAGTGTCGGCAAGCCGGTTGACCTCAGAGTCGAGTTCGTCGTAGGTCCATGATCCGATGTCAGGCGCAATGACGGCGATGTCGTCCCCAGATGAAGGCTGCAAGAGCGAATTGAGGGTGTTGGTGTCGGACACGTTGTGCTCCGAAGATTTAGTTGACGTTGGGTTCGTGAAATTCTAACGTTTTGATGTGTCAGGCGCGGAGAACCACTAAGACGCGCTCTAATCCTGCGTGATCGAGATGGATTTGGATTTCGGCGTCTGGCACAGTGTCGCGGGCGGTTTCGAGGCACATTTCGGCAACTGGCGGATCGATTTCGATAAATGCAGCGACGGGGCCTTTGCCGCGGAGCCGGAACGGAAGCGCGCGGATGAGTGGTTCGAGGATGTCCATCCCATCGTGACCGCCGTTGAGTGCTTGACGGGGTTCCCAATCTCGGACTTCAGGTTGGAGGGTACTGAGCATGTCAGTCATGATGTACGGGGGATTAGACACGACGATGTCAAAGTCCGTTAACGGTAGAGGATGCGTGGCATCTTCGATTGCGAATCGGATGTTGACACCGTGGATTGTCGCGTTCTCGTCAGCGATGGATAACGCATCGTCGGTGATGTCGGTGGCTGTAATGGTGGCGTTCGGGATTTCGTGTGCGAGGGTGATGGCGATCGAGCCGGATCCGGTACCGATGTCGCAGATGTTTGGCTGTTTAAGGTGATGTTGTTCGGTGAATCGGATGCAGAGATCGATAAGGAGCTCGGTTTCGGGCCTTGGTATGAGCACACGGCGATCAACTTTGAACATCCGACCATAGAACTCTTTTTCGCCGAGGATGTAGGCGAGGGGTTCGCGAGATGCGCGGCGCTTCAGCATGTTTTCAAGAAACTTCGATGCCGCCGCGGGTAACTCGTCTGCATGATTGGCTAGTAGTTGCTCTTGGCTGAAATCGCATGCCCGGCGTAGCAACATGCGAGCTTCAACTGGGGCTTCGTCGGAAGGGATGCCGACGCTTATGAAAGTAGATGTGGTCGAGCGGATCGCTTCCGCAATGGTCGGCAATGAGAAAGAAGCGTCAGTTGGCTGATGCAGCCTGGATTTTTCGGGTCTGTTCCTCGTGGAGGAGGGCATCTACGAACTCGTCGATTTCGCCGTCGAGGATTTTAGGGAGATTGTGACTGGTGAGATTGATGCGATGGTCGGTGACCCGGGATTGAGGGAAGTTGTAAGTTCGGATTTTCTCGGAGCGGTCGCCTGATCCGACTTGCGCTTTTCGGTTGGCAGCTTCTTCAGACGCGCGTCGTCGGAGTTCCATGTCCCACAGGCGGGCGCGGAGGATGTCCATGGCCTGCATTTTGTTTTGGAGTTGTGAACGCTCGTTCTGGCACTGGGCGACAATGCCGGTTGGTTCGTGTGTGATGCGTACAGCGGTGGCGACTTTGTTCACGTTCTGGCCGCCATGCCCGCCGGCGTGAAAGATGTCAATCTTGAGGTCCTTGTCGTCGATCTCGATGTCTATATCTTCGGCTTTTGGCAGAACGGCGACCGTTGCGGCGGATGTGTGGATGCGTCCTTGCGACTCGGTCTGTGGTACGCGTTGGACGCGGTGCGTGCCGCTTTCGTGCTTGAGGCGCGGGTATGCCCCTTCACCCTCGATCTCGAAGACGACCTCTTTGATGCCGCCAATCCCCGTGTCGTTCAAGGAGAGTACAGAGGTTCGCCAACCGCGATTTTCAGCGAAACGCTGATACATGCGGAAGAGTTCGTTGGCAAAGAGCCCCGCTTCGTCGCCACCGGTACCGGCACGGATTTCTAGAACAGCGTCGGCGTCGTCGGTTTCGTCGCGTGGGATTAGCGCGATTTGGATCTCTTTGATTAATGCCTCATGTCGTCTCTGCTGGTCAAGGATTATGTCGCGGGCCATCTCCAACATGTCGTCGTCGGATTCTTCGGCAAGAATGGTTTCGGCGTCGGCAATTTCGTCGATTACGGCGTCGAACTCGTCGCGAAGCCGGACTAGCGCGGAGATGCGCGAGTACTCCCTGCCGAGACGTTGCATCTTCAGGCGATCGGAGACGATATCGGGTTGCGACATCTGCGTCTCAAGTTCCGATTGTCTGTCGGCTGCCACCTGCAGGCTGGCGCGAAGGCGATCTTCAACTGTTGAGGCTTCGGGCATTACGTGGCAATGGATTTTGCGATCGATTGGGCGTCTAGGGTGATGAGTTTTTGGTCGCCTTCGAATTGGAGCGGTTTGACGGCTGCAACGCGTTGCTCGATTTCGCGGTTGCCGAGGATGATGGCGTAATCGGCGTTGGCGCGGTTTGCGTAACGCATCTGCGCACGCATCGATTTGCCAGCAGGTGACATCAGGACGGACATACCGAGGTTTCGTAACTCGGCCGCTAACGAAGACGCTCGGTTAGTCGCATTATCGCCTACGTGGACCATTACGGCGTTTAGCGGCGGAACGTCGATTTCCAAGGATTCTTGACGCTGAATCTCAAGGATGATGCGTTCGATGCCGGAGCCGAAGCCGACACCAGGGGTGTCATCGCCGCCTAAGACGCCGATCAGTGGATCATATCGCCCGCCGCCGAAGAGGGATGTTTGACTGCCCTCGGCAGATGGCTCGAACTCAAAAACCGTCCGATTGTAGTAATCCAACCCTCGGACCAAGGTGTGATCGATGCGGTAGTTGAAATGTGGGTACGCGTCCTTTAGTCCATCAAGAAGTGTGAGCAGAGATTCCCAATGTTTTTCAGCTTCTTCAGACAGGTAGTCGAGCGACTTCGGCGCGTCGGTGCTCAGTTTTTGCGTCGCGGGTTCTTTGGAGTCGAGGAGTCTGAGGGGGGCGCGATCGAGTCGGTCGCGGTC
>JAAXHR010000271.1:0-10389 GCA_012270805.1 Dehalococcoidia bacterium | reverse complement strand
GCGATGTAGAAGAGCCGGACCGGTTGCGGGAGGTTGTGCATACCGTGCTCGATGTAGGAACGGCAAACAGGCGCGGTTCCTTCTGGTCGGAGGGTCAGGGGATCGCCGCCGAGGTCTTCGAAGGAGTACATCTCCTTTTGGACGATGTCGGTTTCATCGCCGACGCCGCGCCGGAAGAGTCCGGTGTGCTCGAAAACAGGTGTATCGATCTGCTGGTAGCCGAACTGGCGCGCGGTGTGGATCGCGGTTGTTCTGACGGTGTTCCAGAGGATTTGGTCGTCGGGAAGGATGTCGGCGACGCCGCGCGGAGCACGATAGTTTCGTTGTTCAGCCATTCTCACTGATTCTATGTTGATCGAGTGTGGCAATGGATTGTGAACTGGGGTGAGAAGGATTTTGAAGGATGTGAGAGATGGGTGTTCGGTGTGCTTTGATAGACTTTCGGATACGTAGTCGGGGCATGGCGCAGTCTGGCAGCGCACTTGACTGGGGGTCAAGAGGTCACAGGTTCAAATCCTGTTGCCCCGACCATTGGATTGGTGAAGGAAATCGTAGTTAGCGGTATTGAATGAATTGTTGGTTGAGTTGAGGAGGCTGACCGATGATCTGTATGTCGAATTTCAGTGACCGCTCAACCCTAGATCTCGCGTTGTGAATGCGAAACGAGAGTTGCCAGCCAGCGTCCAAGTACATGTATGCGGTGTTCTTGCTGTTCGGTTTCATGCTCAGTTCGATCAGTCTAGTGGGCATCGGAAGCAATTTCCCCCACTTCAAAGTATTGTCGAGGTTGAATGATTGAACCGAGACGTCACCGTTCTGCTTGAATATCTTGTAGTAGTCTCGCGTGCCCAGCATGTATCGCATCATGTTCTTGGTGCTTTGGTTGGGTTGGGTTTCGAAAATCCTGACCGTTTCGTCAATAAACGCCCGCATGAGCGGCAAGTAAACACGGTCAAGTTTGTCTGGCAAGTCTCGCCAAAAGACATTCTGATTCTCTAGCGGTTCGAGAAAGTCGAAGATAGGTTGTTTGGCTTCGTGGTATGTCGCAGAGCACGGTGTACCGAACCACTCATCGCCGAAGTCGATCCTGTGCGAAAGTCTCGAGTTGCGAATTGCTGTGTTGCGATTTTTCGCTGATATGCCGAACCCTACTCCATCACTAGTAACCACAACTAAGTCTCGTACATCCCCTTGTCTGGCAACGCTGTCGGGTTGCATCTTCACCGCTGCAACATTACCGTTGATAAGTCTGCGTTCTCGTTGTGACAAGAAACTCAGTGCGGCGCGAGCCGCACTGCGACGTTCGGCTTGTTCGTCGTCAGCAAGGGAGATATACGCGTTCCGCGCAGCAACTTGAGCATCCCCAAGAATGTCGACTCCAAAAGCGGACGACACTTCAGCGGCCAGCGCGTACTCAAAACCTTTTCCAGAGGCCGTCTGTGAAGGCACGACTAATCCTTTTGATTAATCAAGGTTAACTACTAGGACTTCGCGAGAACGTTTGTCTCTCGCCATCCCGTAAACCCACTGTGGGGTCAGAATTTCGTAGCCGTCGTAAAGCCGTCTGATTTCTTCGGAATCGTTGTACGAGAGTATCCACCTTGATTTTCCCCGCAAGATCCTTGCCAACTCTTCGTGATCGAAGTCTGTGTGCATGTCGCCTTTGTAGCCGTAGAGTTTGCTTTCGATGATGTAAGGCGGATCTAAGTACATCAACTCGTCTGGTGCGTTGATGATCGCTTCGCGGTAGTCACAATGCTTGACTGTGAATCCTTCGATGTGGAAATCACGTAGTCGCTGGATTGAGCTAGGGGTGAATCTAGGATGTCCGGGAGACATGCCACCTGCCAGTGTCGCGCCCGAATAAGATGCGCGGTTCAAGACGAAGAAAACGGCGGCGCGTTCCAGAGGGTTTGACATCTGTAGATAAGTTTTCTGCAACTCATAGAAGCGCGGTTTAGGAAGGGGTAGGTAATCTTCAACAGCATCGGCTAACTCATCAGAGCCCTCGAGCAAGTGATTCCAGAAGTTGACGAGAGGTTCAAAAAGGTCTGAACCGAAGACCCTGATTCCGCGCGCCGCACACGCCAACTCAACCGATCCGCCGCCTAGAAAGGGTGACCACAACATCCGGGTGTCATTTGGGATCAAACCCATGATTGCGGGAACCGCCCTAGACTTTCCGCCGGGATAACGCAGAGGCGATTTGACAGTGGTGACGGGGGCTCGGGGTTTAGTTAGGGTTGCCATGCTGATTGATACGAGTATATCGGCCTCGGGAGTCGTTGCTGTATAGGAACATCAACTTGCCGTTAACCCTGTGTCCAAAGTTTGCGTGGACAGGTTTCCACGTTTCCCATCGACGATGTACGCAATGTAACCTGTGCCATGAAAAAGGGTCCGGAAATCGGATGCCGCAAGATCGAGAGTTTGGTCAAACACCTTAAGTCAGATTTCAACGATGCGTACGCAGATTGCAGACGGACGAACGCGACGCATGACGTAATCATCGTTGGAGCGTCGCACCACCAGTACTGTTCGGTCGTGCCCGTGTTGGAAGGCAGCCCATCTTCCGGAACGAGCAGTGTCAAGGTGTCGTCAGTGATCATCGGAAACAGATCGTCGCTAAGCAAATTGACATCGGAAACAGCATTGAACTCGGGCTCAAACCGAACAGAGATTGAAGCGCCCTCAACTTCATGTAGAGCCTCGATGTCCGATTGTTGAACTACGAGATTTGCGTTGGGGAGTGTAGTCGCCGGTTTCGTTTGTGATGCTTCACCGGCTACCTGGGATGCCGCCGAAGCCAACAGCTGGTCAGTTGCCAGCGTGTCAAAGAACGCACCGTTAACCAGAACAACCTTGTAAAGCCGTCTGATTTTGGTTTTCTTTGGTCCTCTAACCAGATAGTAGACATCACGTTCAGGCAACGGGTTCGGAAATTCAAGATGCTCGCGGGAAGCTCCTCCCCCGTCAGCACACTTGAGCGCTTCGACAATCTCATCCGACAGTTCCTTGATCAGTTTAGTGGTGGTTGGCGGGATTGAGCCGAACGAGGGCATATCGTAGGAATCTGAGTCCATGTGCGCGATGAGTTCGCCACCTGAAAGATCATCGTCTTGCGAGACCTTCAACACCAAATCTGGGAAATGATCTAAGGATTCCACGGCGACCATCCTGCGCGGAAACGGGAATTCGCGCAGAGGATAGTTAATAAAGAAATACCCACGCCGTGAGACCAATCGCGCGAAAAAGTGGAAGATTGACGAATTGCGCACTACAAGCAGTTCCGTTTGTATCAGGGAACGGCCATTCTACCCACAACAACGCGGCCGTCAAGCTTGAACACCAGAAATCCAAAATACGCGCAAAAGAGCGCGTGTCCCTACCTCGCCCTCTGCGCTCTTCGAACTGCTGGTTGCAAGGAGAGGAACACCAGGGAAGCTATGATCATCAACACAGTGCCGGTTATGAGTACGGGTTGGTAGGTGCCGAGGCGGTCGAAGGTGTAGCCGGCGGCTACCGGAGCCACGATAAGTGCCATGTTGTAGATGGGTGCCATCATGCCGCGGATGGTTGCGTATCTGGCACGTCCAAAGAGGTCTCCGATGATTGCCCAGTTGAGGGAGCTGCCGGCTTCCGATCCGACAAAGAGGAGCATGGCGAGGAAGATCGGCCAAGTGCCTTCGACGAGTGTGATCAGGAGCAGGCTTAGGGCGGATGCACTGTAGAGGAAGGTGAGCATCAACGGGCGGCCTACGCGGTCGCTGATGTAGCCGGTGAAGATGATGACGGGTACGGCGGCGAGGGATATCGCGCCAACGAGGTTAGCTGCGGTCTGTTGAGCTTCGCCTCGGGAGACAAGGATCGGGATGAAATGCAGGAATATGGTGCCGTGTACGGATATTCGAAGGGTCGTAGCGGTAACCAAGATCCAGAAAGAGAGGGTTTTCAAAGCCTGTTTAGTTGTGAAGTCGCCGTCCGTGGTTGTGTTCGATGTTTCGGGACTTACACCGTCTAGGGCTTTGGATTCTGTTTGTCGTGGCGCGGCGGTGCGTTCGCGAATGCGTCTTCGCATGTTCGTGTAGGAAACCCCGCCGTCAGGTCTGAGGCCCATGCTTTCTGGAGAGCGCCTGAAGAGGAAAGAGATAGGAGCGATTGCGACGATAAGTATGACTCCCGCGATCCACGAGGTGGTCTGCCATCCCAAATGGATGACTCCGACCGATAGCAGCGGAATCACGATCGCACCGCCGAGGCGGAATGCGGCACTGTTGATGGACATGACGAGTCCGCGGTAGCGGATGAACCATGTGTTGAGGGCTGCGGTGGTGGCCTGCATGAAAGATGTGGACGAACCGATCGACACGACGCAGAGATAGACGAGGAGAAAAGCGATGTAAGTGTCTTGCCTCGAGAGCAAGATGTAACCGAATCCAGTGATTAGCGTGCCGGCAAGGATCAGTGGGATATAACCGAATCGGTCGAGGGCCCATCCGGTAATCGGTCCGAGAACGCCGTTTTCGGCGCGGGCGAGGGCGAAGGCGAGCGAAGTCTGCCAGTAGGTGATTCCTAGCGATTCGGCGACGGGGATGAAGAATACTGCGAAGCCTTGCCACACGATTGTGCCGCCGAGAGCGTTCATGACGGACGCGCCGGCGAGCATGTACCAGCCGTAGTAGACGCCTTGCATGCGGGATTTTCTGGAAATCACTAGGCGTTCNNTTTCTAAACCCCCTTCAATTCCCCCTTGAGCATCAAGGGGGAGGGGCTACGACCGATGCCTTGGAAGCGGGAACGGCTGGATGAACGAGTCAGATTCACTCGTTAGTTCCGAACGTTGTATGGGAACCTGCTTGGTCGATTCTTCCGAGCCTGGATTGCAGCTTCGGCCACGCCTTTGCCAACCGGTCGTACATGACGATGTTGACGGTCATGCCGAGGTTCAGAGACGCCATCGTGGGGATCATGACCTTATGAGCGCACCGGTCGAGGATATCGTTGGCGATGGAGCCGTTTTCAGGTCCGAAGATGTAACAGGCACGTTCGGGATGATTGAAATCCATGAGTGTGGAGGCATCGTCGGAGAGTTCAATACCGACGATTGATGTGCCTTCAGGGACGGCGTCGAGGAGGTTGCTGGACCTGATAACCGGAACGTGGTGGAATGACCGCATCGGATCGGTGTGCAGTTTGGGCAGTCTGATGCCTGATGAATTGCCGCCGATGATGAGTAATCTGGCATCGAAGCAGAATGCGGCGCGGAGCGCGTGTCCCACGTTTACAGGGTCGGTTGGGCGGTCGAGTCCGATGCAGGCGAAGCCGCGTTCCTTGCGCATCGACGGGCGATTCACGTAACGTGCGTATCGCGTGCGGTTTTTGGGGTGTGCGTGTTCGCTTTCGGCGTGCATGGATTTGAACTAGGATGCGAATGATGTTGAATGATGGTCGTAGGTCGTCTGGCAGGTAGTCAGGACAGCGGCCCTGTGTTCTTCGGGCATTTCTCGCGAGCGGGGCCAACTCGTCAAATGCGAGGGGATTACAGTGGTGGACGTTGGCAGTGCCCACCGGCAAGTTCTTCGTAGGCGTGACCGACTCGGAGCACCGTCGACTCGTCGAACGCGTGACCGGAAATCATCAGGCCGATTGGCATGTCAGTAGAGTCGAAGCCGCAGGGCACCGAGAGTGACGGCTCGCCAGTGACATCGAAGATTGAGGTGAAGAGTGGGATTTCATGACTCTTTTCCGCGAGTGCTTCACCGGGCGCAACGGTACATTCCTTAATCGTGTGAGCAGGAACGGGTATCGAAGGGGTTACGAGAACGTCAACGTCCTGCGTCGCTTCAGCCATTTGCACGCTGAACGCCTGTCTGGCGCGTTGGGCGCGGATGTAATCGACCGCCGGCAAACCGAGAGCGGTAAGGATTCGGGTACGGACGGCTGGCGTATAGTCATCCGCATGTTCTGTCAGCAACTTTTCGTGCACTGCGAGGGCTTCCGCAACGGAGATGATCACGTTTATGGCTCGGCCGTGTGAGACCCACTCCATCGGTATGGAAACTACTTCGGCGCCATTGTTTGCGAGCAACGCAATCGCGTCGTTGACGCTTGACAAAACTTCGGGATCGACGATGTCAGGGTCGAAGAAGTAGTGTTCAGGTACGCCTATCCGTAACCCGTTTAAACCTTTGTTGAGGTCGGCTGCGAAGTCTGGAACGTTTCGAGTGGAAGATGCAATGTCGCGCGGATCGTGTCCAGCGATGACGTTGAGCATGTGTGCGCAGTCGGCGGTTCTGCGCGTCATGGGACCCACGTGATCTTTGCTCCACGAAAGATCCAGCACGCCGGTGCGTGGGACTCGTCCGTAGGTCGGCTTTAAACCGGCTATTCCGCACAGCGATGCCGGCATTCGTATGCTCCCGCCGGTGTCGGAGCCGAGCGCGCCGTAAACCAATCCACCGGCAACGGCGGCGCCAGATCCGCTACTAGAACCGCCGGTTATCTTTTCAGTATCCCAAGGGTTACGGGCATCGCCGGTGTATGGATTTACACCCGCGGAACCTAACGCGAATTCGACGAGATTGGTTTTGCCGAGAGTAATCGCGCCGGCACGATTCAATCGGTTGGTAACTGTCGCGTTCGATGTGGCGATGTTGGATTGCAGGACTTTGGAGCCGGCAGTGGTCGCTTTCCCCTCAACGTCGACAAGGTCTTTGAGACCGATGGGAATACCATGCATCGGTCCCTTGTAGTTGCCGCTTGCGATCTCTCGTTCGACTTTCGCAGCGGACTCGAGCGATTCATCATGCCAAACGTCAAGGAAGGAGTTCAACTTCGAGTCGAGTTTCGCGATGCGCTCGAGTGCGATTTGTGTCAATTCGACTGGAGAGACGGAACCATCTTTGATTTTGGGTGCTAGCTCGTGGATCGAAGCGAATGCTAAGTCTTCGCGTCTATCGCTCATTGGTCGGCCCCTTTATCAGAACTGTCTACCAAGACCACTGGATGGAACACGTTGCAAGGCTCGTGGTCTTGGTATTCCAAAGATCGCACGGTGTCGATGGCGTCGTATAGAGAATCGCTAGATTTCGCTACCAGTTCGGCGTGGTTCTTGGATATTGGTATGCCGAGACGTTGGCCTGCGTTGTAGATGTCTTCGGCGCGGTGATTTTGTTCGGTGTTTGGCATGGCAGTTGTGCGCGGGTTTGCAACGTGCTACGATTGCGATTTCTTATCCTTATATATACGTGAGGTGGTGTGATAGCAGGATACATGCGCATCGGCAAGTCCTGTCGTGCGTGTTTCGTGAATGAGATTGGGGAGAGATGCACCCGCAAAAACAGATAGAAGAGATGGTTGTTTCGGCACTTCAGTCGGCGATCGCATCGAATTCGTTGCCGGAGATTGGCGAGGTCACGCCGTCGGTCGAGCGACCGAAACACGCGGAGCATGGCGACTACAGCACGAGCGTGGCGATGGCGTTAGCGTCGAGCATGCGAATGGCGCCTCGAGTGATCGCAACCGAGATCGTAGACAACGTAGCGCCGACTGCGATGGTGGATGATGTGAGCATCGCCGGTCCCGGGTTTATCAACTTCAAGCTGAACGATGAATGGCTGCGTTCCCAGATTCATGTGATTCGGGAAGCAGGAGTCGAATTCGCGCATTTGGATGTTGGAGCAGGCCGGCGCGTTCAGGTCGAGTTTGTGAGCGTGAACCCTACCGGACCGTTGCATATCGGACACGTGCGCGGTGCTGTCATTGGCAACGGGTTGGCGAACATCTTGGATGCTGCGGGCTACGATGTCCAGCGCGAGTACTACGTGAACGACGCTGGCAATCAGATGCGCATATTTGCGGAATCTGCGTACGTGCGTTTTTTGCAGGCGGCGGGTAAAGGTGCTGAACTAGGTGTGGAGTCCTATCCCGGCGAGTATGTCTCAGACCTTGGAGCCGAGTTGTACGCCGAAATAGGCGACTCCGTCGTAGCTTTGGACCCTGACGCTGCGATTGCAGTGCTTGCAGAGCCGGCGTTGGATCGGACATTGGCGAATATCCGCGGCACGTTGAGCCGCTTAGGAATCGAATATGACGAGTGGTTCAGCGAGAAATCGTTGATCGACGGTGACGATTTCGATGATTCGCTGAAGTTGCTGCAGGAACGTGGCTACGTATCCGAGCGCGAGGGGGCACTGTGGTTCCTAGGCACCAAGATGGGTCTAGAGAGCGACAGCGTGATCATTAGGAGCAAGGAGCGTGGTCCGTCCTACTTTGGAACTGACATCGCTTATCACTACAACAAATTCGTGAAGCGCGGATTCGGCCGTGTCATCAATGTTTGGGGTGCCGACCACCATGGGCACGTGGCGCGGATGAAGGCGGTTGTGGATTCGCTGGGCGTGCCCCCCGAGAAGCTGACGATCATCATCAATCAGATCGTGAACTTCAAAGAAGGCGACGAGACAGTGCGGTTCAGCAAGCGTAAAGACAACTTCATTGCCGCGGACGAGCTTTTGGACGCGGTTGGTCCGGATGCTTGTCACTACATCTTCTTGGAGCGAACTCCGGGTACGCACATGGAGTTCGATCTGGAGCTGGCGAGGTCAGAAACCTCGGAAAACCCTGTGTTTTACGTTCAATACGCCCATGCGCGGCTCTGCGCAGTGTTGCGGGCGGCATCGGAGCGGGGAATCGATTTCGAGGATGGCGATGTTTCGTTGCTGACTACAGATCAGGAGTTAGCGTTGATGCGCCGGTTGAACGAGTTGCCGGATGTGATCGCGCGGTCTGCGGAGATGCTGGAACCACACCACATGCCGCACTTCGCGTACGAGGTGGCGCGCGAGTTGCAGCGGTTCTACGAAGCGTGCCGAGTCATTTCGAGCGATCCGACCGACGCGGAGATTACGAAGGCGCGGTTACTGCTTGTGGACGCGGCGCGTATCGTGTTAGCCGGAACATTGAACATCATGGGTATGAACGCGCCCGAACGGATGTAATTGCTCACCTCTCCTGCCGCCTAGATTCCGGATTTCACCCGAATGACAGTGGGCTAAAGCGGGTTTTCTGGAGACGAAGACTGCTTGTAGCGCTCGATCCGCTCGACGTAGCTGAGGGCGGCGCGTTTCTGGAGTTCTTGGTGTCGAGAGCGGAGTTTTCCGATCGCCTTGCCTGGGATACCTCTGATGAGTTGACCATCTTCGAACACAGCGTTTTCGGGGATAACGGAGCCAGCAGCGACAAGGCATCCGTTTCCCAATATGACTCCATCGTTCAGCACCGATCCGTTTCCGAGCAGGCATCCATTGCCGATCGTCTTGGCGTGGCAGACGACGCCGTGTCCGATAGTGACGCCATCGCCGATCGCAGCGTCATCGTCGGCGTGGATGACGGAGTTGTCTTGGACATTCGATCCTCGACCGATCGAGATCATGCCACTGTCCGCTCGGATTACAGCGCCGGGCCAAACGCTGGATTGCGGGCCAACGCGCACATCGCCGATCAGAGTCGCGCTCGCGCTTACGAACGCTGTTCCGTCGATTTGTGGACTGATACCGTCGAGTTCGAGAAGCATTACGGCAGATCGTCCGGCGAAATCGGGAAGTTCAGGTCCATCTCGATTGCGACGAACGTTCCCTTGTCTTCGTATTCGACGGTTTCCTCTGACATGACGGCTCCGGTTTCCGGGTCGCCAAGACAAAACACGAACGGCACATCGCGGTCCAGATTGCTTACGGGGCCGTGAATGACGTTTATGTACCTGCCGTCCTCGAGGATCGCCACTTCGTGGGACCTTGACGTTGTCAGCTTGACGTAAAGCAGCTCACCTGCTGGTGCCAGTTCGCCATTGACATATGCAGTACCGGTGAATATGTACGGCATTCCGGGCGGCGGGCCTAACGGCGTGTCTCCGGGCGTTGGTTGTTCGACAAGATCAGGGCACTGCAAATCTTGTGTACTGACTACCTCGGCAGTAGACGTGTCTTCCGGCGTATCCATTGTGCAAGCGAATACGGCTGCTAGCGCGATCACGGACATCGCAGCGATGATTTTGACGAGATTTGGTTTGAGGTTGGCTAGTCGGTACATGGTTCTGGTGGTGTCAGGTTCCAATTCGCCGATTGCTCGTAAGCGTGTGCAACCTGTAACGCTGTGCGGTCTCCCAGTTGAGGCGCGATGATCTGCAATCCAACTGGCAATCCCTCGGACAGGCCGCAAGGAACCGATATTCCGGGAAGTCCCGCGATGTTGACCGGGATGGTGCAAACGTCGCTGAGATACATCTGGAACGGATCCTGCGTTTTTTCTCCGAGTTCGAAAGCCACTGTCGGCGATGTCGGTGTTGCGATTACGTCGAACTTCTGGAACGCGTCGTGGAACTCTCGCCGG
>JAAXHR010000213.1 GCA_012270805.1 Dehalococcoidia bacterium | reverse complement strand
GTGAACTGTTTCAACCTGTGGAGCATGTCCATCACCATCGGCGGATCGTCGACGGTTGCGAGCAGGAACGGCTCGACGCCGAAGACGTGGTAGGCGAGCGTCCAAGGGCCCATGGTCTTGCCGACGATGGCGACCTCGTCCCCGAACTCCTGTTTCAGGATGCGGATCGACTCGATGATGGTGCGGTTGTCCGGGTGCTCGAGGAAACCGTCGGGCATCTTGATGTCGTCGACGGTCTTCCAGATGGGGTTGGACATCCTGACGGTGGGCCAGTTGTCTTTGCCCTCCCACTGCATCTCGCATCCGAGCGCGGACGACTCTTGAATGATCGAGAAGTACGGTGCAATGGCATCGAATCCGAGTTGAGTGTAGCCAGTTGCGGCGAGACGGGCGTTCATCTCCGGGTCGCGGTTGGCGGTGGGGAATGGTGCCTCGACGAGGTCCATCAGCTCGACGGTTGCGACGTTCGTGGGGTTTGTGACGGGCGGGCGATCGACGGGTTCGCCTCGAAGAGCGCGGAGGGTTCGTTCTTTGGAAGTGAGGGTTCCTGCGTATTTGGTGGATGGCATTTTGCCCTCCTTATAACTATTGCGATGGGGCTCGCGTGGAAGATTGAGCCTCAGTTGCTGGCGAAACCCAGCGTCTGCGTCGTCATCTGACCGGCTAGGTCGGCCTGTTCTAGCATCGTGTCGACGGCGCTGACGTTACGGGCGTAGGGAAGCAAGAGTCGGGCGAAGCGGTCGAGGCGCTCGCCGTGCTTGAAGCGGAAACGGTCGCGTTCCTTGCCCACGCGCTCGCATTCGCCGTAGCGCATGTATCCACCTACGACGGCCATGATACGCATCTGGGGACGGGCGAATTCGCCTTCGGCACTTACGTGGTAGGTCCACCCGTTCTCGTCCGAGTGTTCGGGCGTGACGGTGAAGACGAGACGCGACTTGGTGTCGGCGATGGAGATTGGGCCGGTAGGTATCGGGTTAGTTTTCTCGACGGCCTCGGTGAAGGCGAAGCGCAACGGACGGTCGTAGAACTCTTGGGAGATCAGTTCGGCTTGGTTGGTGGCGTCGGGTGAGGGATCGACGTCGGCGAGGGCGCAGAGGCGGTCGCGGATGGTCGCGATGCGTTCTCCGGTGCCTTCGACTTGGGAGAATGTGTGGATGGTGAGAGTTCGGTCGCGGAGGTACAGCCCGACCGTGATGTCGTGGAAGTGTGGATCGATCGCCGCGAGTTCGATGCAGCGTCCAAGGGTCCGGAGCGGAGCGGCGATGACGTTTTCGCGGGTTATGCCTTTTGAGTAAGTAACGACGGCTTCTCCTATTAAGTATTTGGTTACTTTACCGCTTCGACAAGTGCTCGGATGTGTTCGGGCGTGGTTCCGCAACAGCCGCCGAGAATCTGCACTGGCACTTCGGCGAGCTGCTTGTAACGTTCCGCCATGTAATCCGGTGATTCGGGGTAGATGATTTCGCCCCCTTTGTACGCCGGGATGCCGGCGTTGGACTGGATGGCGATAGGGCAGTCGACGACGGGGCGCATCTGCTCGGCGACCTCGATCATCTTGTCGATGCCGTTACCACAGTTGGAGCCGACAACATCCGCGCCGGCTTCACGCAAACCCGCGGCAGCATCTTCCGGGGAGGTGCCCCACATCGTGAAGAAGCCGCGCGGACCTTTGTCGAAGACCATGGTGGACATGACTACGAGGTCGGTATTCTCACGGGCTGCTTTAATCGCGATCTGTGCTTCGTCGAGCACCATCTGTGTCTCGATCATGACGGCGTCGGCACCGCCTTCCTCGAGGGCGACGATCTGCTCGACGAACGCGTCGTACATCTCGGATTCGCTGACCATCCCGAGTGGTTCGATGAACTCGCCAGTCGGACCGACCGAACCAGCTACGTACTGGTCAGGTCCGGCCTGCGATTTCGCGTGTTCCGCCGCTAGGGCGTTGAGTTCGCGCACACGATCCTGCGAATCGTAATGCTTCAGTCGGAACTTGGTGCCACCGAAGGTGTTGGTCAGAACAATGTCGGAGCCGGCATCGAAGTATTCGCGCGCCATGCCGCGGATAGTGTCGGGCGCGTCGGCATTCATCAACTCAGGACATCCACCTGATTCGAGGCCGTGCTGCTGGAGATAAGTTCCCGTCGCGCCGTCGAATACGAGTGTCTCGTTGCGAAGACGCTGGAGGATTTCAGGAGTGGATTTGACTTGTGTCGCCATGAATCTATTCTATCCAGTGGTCGATGGCGCCCGGTTCCTCGACACGATCTCCGGCGTCGTGCATGTCTCGGATGCGGGCTACGAAGTCGTCTGGCATGCCGTTGTTTATGCGTTCTGCCAGATGTTTAGCGGCGGTCTCAGCGTCAAGTTCAGATTCGGTCGTTTCTCCCCATTGCCAAGCGTCCAGATAGGCGTCTGAGCCGTAGGATCCGTCCATCATAGCGACGGCGTCGGCGGCTTCTTGGAATCGTGAATCGAGAGGCAGAGAAACGGTGTTGTCGGTATCCTCGGATTTGACTTGTACGGGTATCTCTTTCCAGTACAGAATGCTGGTTCTTGAGGGCATGTTTTGCTATGAAATTGTGGCCGGTTCGATGCTCGAATTTTACTCTGTTGCGAATCTTGGCAAATGGGATACGAACTAATTCGGTTATTGAGTGTTTGACATCGCAGTTGATTTCGTTTAGATTTATCGGCGCTAGATGTGCTGGTTCGCCAGCCCTACTGCTTCGTACGTCGCGGTTTCGCGATGTTGCATAGCATGAAGCAAGAAAACATACATGGAGGTCATGTATAGAAGATGAGAAATATCAAAAAGTACCTGCTCGCCAGTGCGGTCGTCGTGGCCGTTCTCGGAGCTTGGGCTTGCGGCGAAACCGTGATCCAGACGGTCGTCGTCGAGAA
>JAAXHR010000404.1 GCA_012270805.1 Dehalococcoidia bacterium | reverse complement strand
CTGTTTGAAGGCGGTGCCGGTGAGACGATCCGCAAGAAGCTGCTGGACAACACCGACCTGCACACCATCCTGCGCTTGCCGACCGGCGTGTTCTACGCGCAAGGCGTCAAGGCCAATGTGATCTTCTTCGACAACCACGAAGCCAGCCCGAATCCCTGGACGAAGCAGGTCTGGTACTACGACTACCGCACCAATATTCACCACACTCTGAAGAAGAACCCGATGCGCTTCGAGAATCTGTCGGACTTCATCGACTGCTATAACCCGCAGAACCGACACCAGCGCAAAGCGACTTGGGACGAAAACGACGCACCAGAAGGCCGTTGGCGCAGCTACAGCTACGAAGAAATCAGCGCACGCGACAAAACCAGTCTCGACATCTTCTGGCTCAAGGACGAGAGTCTGACGGACTTAGACAACCTGCCCGAACCCGACGAACTCGCCGAAGAGATCATCGAGAACCTAGAGGCAGGTCTCAACAGCTTCCGCGAAGTCTTAGCCGGTTTGGAGACGCGGTAATACGCCTTGTGATTGTACTTCACCGACATTAAGGTTACGCCTTATGACCGGCAAACTTCCCATCAACATCGACCACCTGCTGCGCCAGCGCACCATCGAAGGCGAACGCGTCGAGTACAAGGCTGGTTGGAATCCGCAGAGTGTTCTGCACACCGTTTGCGCCTTCGCCAACGACTTCCACAATCTAGGCGGCGGCTACATCGTGCTGGGTGTGGAGGAACAGAACGGCCGTCCGGTGCTGCCGCCAACGGGCATTGACCCGGAGTCCGTCGAGGCGATTCAGAAAGAACTGCTGAACTTGGGATACTCGGCCATACAACCTTGGTGTCACCCGAACTCGGCAACCTACGATGTGGATGGCCAGACCATCCTCGTCCTCTGGGTGCCCGGCGGCGAAACCCGTCCCTACAAAGCCAACGTGAATCTGAGTGCGGAGCGCAACGATTGGGCTTACTTCATTCGCAGACACAGCAGCACGGTTCGCGCCAAGGGTCAGGACGAGCGTGAGCTGCTCAGTCTGGCGGCCACAGTACCTTTTGACGACCGCTATCGCCAGACTGCTTCGCTTGATGACCTGTCCCATCGGCTGATCCATCCCCACAAGCCGGAGGCCGAGCGATTCTGGAATTTTCCGATCGGTGCTATCGAAGAAGCGCTGGTGAACGCCATCTACCATCGCTCATACGAGGAGCGGGAGCCGGTTGAAGTTCGGATCACCCGCGAAGAGTTGCTGGTCTTGAGTTATCCCGGTGCAGACCGCTCCATCCGTATGGATGACTTCAAGAAGGGGCAGGCCGTGAGCAGGCGCTACCGGAACCGGCGTATTGGTGAGTTTCTGAAAGAACTCGACCTCGCCGAGGCGCGCTCAACCGGCGTGCCGAAGATTTTCCGGGCCATGCGGCAGAACGGCTCACCCGAACCCATCTTCGAAAGCGATGAGAACCGAACCTGGTTTCTGGTGCGATTGCCAGTGCATGAACGGGTTTCTCTTGCGGCGACCGACCAAGATACCATACATGACACCCAACAAGATAAGTCATTGAAAAATAAAGAGAAAGGTCAAGATACCCCCCAAGATACCCCCCA
>JAAXHR010000369.1 GCA_012270805.1 Dehalococcoidia bacterium | reverse complement strand
AACGAACTTCGCGTAGACGAACTATCTGGGAGTACCTTCTCGCTCACCAACTTGGCTTCTTACGACATCGAAAACTTCACACCACTCATCAACCCGCCCGAAGTCGGCATCCTCGGTGTCGGCCGCGTCGTTCAACAACCCACCGCAACCAAATCCGGAGACATCGAAGTCCGATCCATCGGCTACTTCTCCCTGACCTTCGACCACCGCGCTTGGGACGGTGCACCGGCTGCAGAGTTTTTGCAGGCGGTAGTCAAAAACCTCTCCGAACCTGAATGGCTGGCGGAGGGATAGCGGCAGCGTGATCGAGCAGAGGATTATCCGTACCGAACGCCTTCTCCTGCGCCCCTTCGCGTTCAAAGACGTCAATGATGTACTGGCCTACGCCTCCGACCCCGAATGGTCACGCTTCCTGCCGGTTCCTTCTCCGTACACGTTGAAAGATGCTGAAGAGTTTGTCGCCAAATGCGTGCTAGGCGATCCCGATGATGAGCTCGGATTTGCGATCGAATTAGATGGCGTTGTCATCGGTGGGATCGGTCTGCGACTCGAAGCACCGATCGCCGTGGGATCGTTGCACTACAGCATTTCCCGGACGCATTGGAACAAAGGACTGATGACGGAGGCTGCTGCCGCGGTCGTGAATTGTGGTTTCGAGGAATTGGGATTGGAAAAGATCTACTCGTGGGCGGATGTTGAGAACGTCGGTTCGTGGCGCGTAATGGAGAAGCTCGGCATGACACGGGAAGGGACTCTCCGGAGTCAAGGGGTCAATCGCGGGGTGCGGCAGGACTATCACTATTACGGCATTTTGCGCTGCGAATGGGAATGCGGACGGCGATGATATAGAGTAAATCTCCAACGCGACTGCAACCAAAGACAGAGGGATCAGAAGTGAAAGTTGAAAATATCCGAGATTGGCTGTGCGGACCCATGGTCGCAGTCGCTACTCCCTTCAATGAGGACTACTCGCTCGATTTAGATGCCCTGCAGACCAACATCCGATACATGGTCGAGAATGGCGTCCACACCGGTCAAGGCACGTTGCTTGTGGGTGGCGCCGGTGGTGAGCATCCCACGATGAATGTCGATGAGCGAAAAGCGGTCATGACGGCGGCGATGGAGGCAGCAGACGGCGAGGCACCTGTACTCACCAGCGTCCAGCACACTGACTGGCGCGTCATCATCGAGCTGGCCAACCATGCCCACGAAACTGGTCTTGGCGGTGTCCAACTCGGACCTACCTACTACTACGAACCGACAGAGGGGGATGCGTATCGTCTCTTTGAGCTCGTATCCGACGAGTCCGACGTCTCGCTCATGATCTACCACACGTGGTGGGAAGGTCTGACGATGAGTCTCGAACTGCTGAGCGATCTTGCGGACATTGAGACGGTTCGGGCACTCAAGTGGTCGGCACCCAACGAGTCGCTTTACCGAGATGGGCTGATCCAACTAGCCGATCGCTTGGTCTGCATCGACAACTCCGGGCAGCAGATCTTCAGTCACATCATGGGTGCCCGGGGCTTCATCACGCACTTGAGCGGTTTCTGGCCGCAGTATCCGGCAGAGATTTGGAATCTGCTCGAGAAACGGGATTATGAAGCGGCGCGGCAAAGGCTCGCCGATTTCAAATGGAAGTGGACCAAATGGCGAGCCCAGGTAGCAGCGGCTACTGGTGGAGAAGGTCCGTTTATAAAGTCGGCGATGGAAGCCGTCGGGCTTAAAGCCGGGCCGCCGCGGCCGCCTTCGGTCAGAGCATCACAGCACTTGCTCGATGAGTTGGAGATATTCCTCGACGAGTGCAACGTGCCGCGCGTCGGTATGGAACAGGGCCGCGCGATCGCCGCGGGCTAACTCGAGAGCCATTCAGTTAGCACGAAATCTCGACGCTTGCGCCAGGCTGGGCGTTGAGCTAATTTGTAGACGGACGGAGGATGCTGGGATTTAGCGCGCAACATTGGAGAGGTTAGTCTCACAAGCCCCTCGGATTTTTCAGTCCAGTCTCAAGCTTGTTGCGGACTTCACGTTTAACTCTCGCGGCCAATATGTCGTCTTGGCTACTGACAAATCTCACTACCGAGTCGGGGTCATGTACCGTTAGTTCTCGAAGTGCCCACGACAGCGCCTTAACGACCATTTCATCGCGATCGTCAACGAGTGCTCGACACACGGACAGTGTTCTCTTCGTATCACCTTTCCCACCTTGAGTACGCACGTTCAAAGCCACTGTGCTCACTAGGGCTGCTCTTCGCCACCAACGGTCTTCCGATCGCGCCCAACCGTGGATCGTCTCGTCGGCAATAAGACCATCTCGCCACGCTGGGCCTGACAGTATTCGTGCGAATGCGTCAACGGTATCCCAGCTGTGGATTCCCGATCCTAGCCGTTCTAAGGTTGCTTCATCGAGTTGAAGATATGTCTCGCGGTGGTTCACAATCACTTCATACGCAACCCATCGGTGACCGAATTCGACGATCAATTCCGAAGCCACCTGTAACACCAAGGAAGATTCTTCATTGGACAAGAACGCGTTCAGTCGTCTACGTAATTTACGAACCGAAGCGGTGTTACGTTGCGGTATTGATTCGATCTCAGACGCGAACTCTGCCGCTATTCGGAAGCCATAGTTCATTGGCACGGGCGAATCTCAACCGAGATTCCGTACCTCGACAACTTCGTCGTCGATTTCGTCTGCTGGTTCAAAGCCCAGAACCTTGCCGTAGAAATACAGCTCCGCTTCTTGTGCTCGGATGATGTTTGCCGCCTGACGGAAGCCATGTTGCTCGCCGGGGAAGCCGATGTAAGCGTATGGAAGTCCCTTCGACTCGAGAGCTTCAACCATGATTTCGGCTTGCGACGGCGGGACGATCTCGTCCTCCAATCCCTGCAAGATGATCATCGGCGTGGCGAGTTGATTCATAAAGTTGATCGCCGAACGGTCGTGATACCGCTGCGCCTCCGCGGGGTACGGACCTACCAGCGACTCGAGGTATCGAGACTCGAACTTGTGCGTGTCGCCGATGAACACCATAAGGTCGGCAATACCGTATAGAGCGGCACCCGCGGCGAAGAAGTCGTGGAATGTCAATGCGTTGATGGTTGTATATCCGCCAGCTGATCCGCCTCGGATGATCACACGATCCCTGTCTACGAGATTTTGGTCGATGAGGTATTGCGCAGCGGCTATACAGTCGTCGGTATCGTAGATTCCCCACTTGCCTTTCAGGGCGTCGCGGAAGGCCTTGCCGTAGCCTGAAGAGCCGCGATAGTTCACATCAACGACCGCGAAGCCGCGACTCGTCCAGTAGTGGGTCGAGAAGTCCAGTCCCGTTCCGGACGCGCTCGTCGGCCCGCCGTGGCAGATGACAACCAGCGGCGGTTGTTCTCCTTCCGGTGCCGCGAAGTCTTGGTTTGTCGGTTCGTAATAGAACGCGTGGGCTTCTCCGTTTTCGGTGGTTGGAAAGACGACGTGTTGCGGAGACGACAGATAGCCGGGGGCGACGTTTACGGAACTTGGAGCGTAGATGGTTTCGCAAGTTTCGGTTTCAAGTTGCAGCTTGGTAATGGCGGGTTCTTCGGTCGGTGACGACCCGACGAAGTAGAGCGATTCGCCTTGACTGTCGGCGGTAATATACGAGACTTCGCTGTAAGGTATCTCGATGCTTCGTATAGAGCCTGATGCGGGATCGATCACGGTGACACTGCCTGACGCGACTCCACCCTTGCCGAGAGCGATCCTGCCGTCAGGTAGATGTGCGTATGACGAGAAGCCGAACTGCCAATCTGGCCGGCCATGGTCAGAATCCTCTTCGAATAAGTTGACCATTTGTCCGTCGCGCCATGCGTGTATGTTCCACCATCCTGTGCGGTCGGTTGCGAAGTGGAGAGTTCCGTCATGGCTCCACGAAGGTTGCACTATGGCCTCGTCTTGGCCGCCAGTCAACGTTGATGTGGTGCTGACGGAGGCGTTGGTCGAATCGAACGAGCCGGATACCAGGTAGTTGCCGTCCCAGGGCATATTGGGATGGTCCCACTCGGTCCACACGATTCCGTCATGATTCGCGGCAACCCTCGGCGCGCAGTAGAAGTCGCGGCCGCTCGCGATGATTCGGGCTTCACCGCTGGTGGTGTCGATGGCTGCGATTTCGTTGGTCGCTTCGTTGCCATCATCGGTGTGGGTTTCTCGTACGCAGATGAGGAACTTGCCGTTCGGAGTCAGGGTCAAGTCAGCGTACCGGGAGCCACGCGGTATGTCCGGTTCGGCGGTCAAAGGTTGCGGTTCTCCCCCGTCGTTTTGGAGGTAGATTCGTTGGTCGGACCAGTTGGTGAAGTACACGGTCCGGTTGTGAACGGCGTATGATCCGCCGCCGTATTCGTGAACCGCGTTTCGCGAGTTGAATGGTGCTGGTGTGAGGTCTTGCGTCCCACCGTCTGAGGATTGCCGCATGATGACGATGCGGCCTCCTTCGTTGGGGCGTGCGTCCAACCAATAGACATCTTCCCCGTCGCACTTGATCTCGGTTAGACGTCGTTTGCCTCCGCTGATCAACATTTCGGCGGTTATCGGTGATTTCCAAGATCCGTAAGGCGCGATGGTTGTCATGATTGCGGGACTCCTAAATGGTCTTAAGGAACAGTTCGAGGTGTGATGTAAAAGGATAACGCGATTGGAGGTGATGACCAGAGCAGCGGCTTGGATCCCTGTACCGATGGTTGTCGGTGTCGGAGGTGCTTCTTTAGGTTCGAAACGGACATGCTCGTTTTATGTCGGTGTTGCCAATGCGGGTTTTCTTGAAGGTGTTGTCGCGAGTTGTTGAGACAGTGTATTGATGAGACTTTGTCAATAGTTGAGGATTGTCTGAACCCCGGATTGCGGTGATGGGTGAAGCATCGCCCGCTCGATTAGCTCATGCTCCCTACACTGAGCGAAGGGGCGGGTTCACAAGGGTTCTGGGATTATCGGTAGGATTAGCCGGGAAGGCATATCGTCGGCGTGATAAATGGTCTGATGGGCAACTCTTAATTCCGTGTCCGACCAGTAGTCTTTGCCCGTGTTGTGATTGCGATCGAAATTCGGGAAATCAGAACTGGTCACGTATAAGCGAATCCGTTGACCTTTTTTGAAGCTACAGCCAATCGGGTTCAACTTGATGTCATACTCATACGGAACGCCCGGTTCGGTGAAAGCAATTCGATCGTAGCCGTCTCGGTACCGTGAGCGCATGATGCCGTAGGTCAGGTTCATGCACAGCCCGTCTTCATGCACGATGGCTAGTTTGACTGCGAAATCGGTCTCAGGGGCATCGGTGGCCGCCCACAACTTGAGACGAACCGGGCCGATGACGTTGAGATCTTCGGTCATGGGGGCGGTCTCGTATACGAGGATGTCTTCCCGATGGTCGTTTGGCGCCTGATCCATTGGGATCGATTGTGAGTTCTGGTGCATCAGCGACATGACCGGGTCGCGGGGGTCATAATCAAACTCGTCCGATATCGCGCCGGGCTTTTGGTCGAACGACAACAATCCGTCACCGGCGGCTGTGTTGGCCTTGCCCAAAGACGATAGATATAAGTCGGTGTACTGGGTTTCGGGGAGCGGCCAGGCATCGGCGCCTATCCATTCGTTGCGGTTCAGCACGAAGAGTTGAACAGGTTTTTCATCGGCTGTGCCGTTGTCGATGCCCTTGAGTGCGTAGTCGTACCATCGGACGATGATGTCAGCGTAGGTGGTTTCGGCGTCGGGGCCGTAGTCGATGGGACCGACATTACGTGTGTAGTTGGTGGCGTCGTGTCCCCACGGACCGACGATGAGCCGGTGCTGATCTCGGAGTTCGGGATTGCCGTTTGTGATGAGGCCTTCGTAGTTGTCGATGGTTCCTATGAGGCGGTCCCACCATCCAGTGATCTGCATAATTGGGACTTCGACTTTAGGCTGTGCTTCGTCGAAGCGCATAAAGTCTTGTCGAGTGTTTCGAAGAAAGGTCTGATACTGCTCGGTCAGGCCGGCGAAGACGGGTTCGGGTATGTCTGCCAAGGGCAGCCACCAGATGTATTTTGAGCGTTCAACGGCGTTCCAACGGTAGGTGGCCTCTTCAGGAGTGAGTGGGCCGTCGTCGCGTCCTTCGCGGCGTCGGACATCGGCGGCCATCATGTATGTCCACTCGAGGCGGCGACCAGTCTCCCAGACACCGAATGTGATGTCGAGCATGTTCATGGAGATGCCAGAGGCGAGAGCGGCGGCGAGGCTGGGCGGGTTAGAATGGAGCATCATCCAAATCGCCCACGAAGCGTTGGAGTGCCCCCAAGTTCCGACACGACCGTCTGACTGCGGCAGCTTTGCGGCCCACTCGATGGTGTCGTAACCGTCTTGAATGTCCGTCGTCTCGTGCTTGTCGCGCCATATCCAGAAGTATTCGCCGTCGGAGGCGTAGCGCCCGCGCATGTCTTGGACGAGGACCGTGTAGCCGCCTTTGGCGATGTCGATGGCGTGCTCTTGGTAGCGCGTCAGGAGCTTGTTATACGGCGTTCGGCAGACCAGCACGGGCTGGGGTTCAGAGTCGGGATCGAAGTAGATGTCGGCGCGGAGGATTATACCGTCGCGGGTGATGCATTCGCGGTCGCGTTGGATGGAAATGTTGGACTTGGACATAGCGGGATGATATGGGAGTTCAGTTCGATTCGCGCGCTGATGCTCGATTAACAAGCGGTTGACAATTGTCATTGACATTCCGCACAATAAAGCGTAGACCCTCCCCTGAAGCTTCGGCGACATGGTGAGACCGTCGATTTAATCGACGGTCTCTGTCTTTTGTGTGTGACGCTTTGCATACTAATGTCTACATCGACGGTTTCAACCTTTACTACGGTGCCACCCGAAAAACTTCGTTCAAGTGGTTGAACCTTCGTCTACTTGCAGAGGCTTTATTTCCGACTGACCAGATCCGACTCGTATGTTATTTCACAGCACTCGTTAAACCTCGCCCACATGACCCAACACAGCCGCAACGCCAACAGGTGTGCCTGCAGGCACTTTGAACCTTGCCGGATCTTGACATAATCTTCGGCGATTTCCGGGAACGAAGAGTGAGGTTGCCACTAGCTCAACCCAAGCGGGGCGGGCCTAGGACCGTTGAAGTCATCAGACCCGAGGAAAAAGGGACGGATGTCAATTTGGCGACTCGTCTCCTCATAGACGGTTTCAGACGAAAATATGAACACGCTGTAATCATCTCCAACGATTCCGACCTGGCAAGTCCTATGAAATTCGTCAAGGACGAGTTGAAGTTAAAGGTGTCAATTGTCAATCCTCCAAAAGTGCATACACATCGCGATTTGGTAGATGCCGCGACTTACGTGAAACGTATCCGTAAGACTCACTTGCGCAATAGCCAATTCCCTTCGGAACTCAAGGACGCAACCGGCACCATAACCAAACCTGCGTCGTCGTAGCCGGATAACCAGATATTTGACTCGGTTAAACCGTTGAACGTACACTTGGTCGCGTAAGCATGTGAAATGCAAAGGCAATGAACGGGGTAAGTAGGTTCGTTCTCCGCCATTTTAGAGAGCCGGTATGATCCGCTGAAAGTCCGGCATGGCGAGACGCAACTGAATTGGATCCGGGAGCCGCTTCGGGGAACGGTTAGATGGCTGAGTATCCGAAGACGTGTTGGATACGTTAAACATCCAGAATTAAGTTGCGATGCAGCCAGAAGTTGCGTCGAAACAGGGTGGCACCGCGGGCCACGCTCGTCCCTGTCCCATAAAAACAGAAGCATGTGGGATGGGGATTTTCGTTTGTTGGCGATTATCCGTCCCGATGGAGCCAACCGAGGTCATGACACAAGCCGCAACCGAATCGAAATCCGAGACGCGACGACACTTCGATGTCGCGCCCGGAGCCAAACCGCGAATATTGACGGGAATCCGCCCTACCGGCGCGTTGCACCTGGGTCACTACGTCGGGGCGTTGAAAAACTGGCTCGATCTCCAAGATACCTATGAGTGCTACTTCCTGATCGCCGACTATCAGGCCTTGGGTGATCATTTCCACGACATTGACCTCATTCGAGAGTCGGTGCTCGATGTCACCCTCGATTGGTTGGCGGTGGGTCTCGACCCCGAAAAATCGTCTTTCGTGGTTCAAAGCTACGTGCCGGAGCACGCGGAACTCACGATGCTGCTGTCGTTCGTGACTCCGTTGGGGATGCTGGAGCGGAATCCGACGCTGAAGTCGGAGATCGACAGTCTTCCCGTAGATAGACGAACCGTGGGTTTCTATAACTATCCGATGAGTCAGGTTGCGGACATTCTGTTGCCACGGGCGCATCTGGTTCCGGTAGGTGAGGATCAAGCGCCACATATCGAGATGACTCGGGAGGTGGCTCGAAAGTTCAATCGTATGTTTGGGAGGGTGTTTCCTGAGCCGGGAACGTTGATCGGGGATATCGGCAGATTGGTTGGGACTGATGGCGACGCCAAGATGAGCAAGTCGCGTGGCAATGCGATCATGCTCAGCGACGATGCGGATACGGTTAATGGGAAAGTTCGGAGCATGTTCACCGATCCGAACCGCATCAGGGCAGATATCCCGGGGCGCGTTGAAGGCAATCCCGTCTTCGAGTACCACGACGCATTCAATCCGAATGTGGAAGAGATCAAGGATTTCAAAGACCGCTATCGAAAAGGCAAGGTAGGCGATGTCGAGGTCAAACGCGCGCTGGCCCAAGCCCTGAATGATTTTTTGGATCCGATCCGTGAAAGGCGCGAACACTACCAGAACGACATGCCTTACGTAGAAGACGTGCTGATGAACGGCGTTCGCAGGGGCCGAAAGATCGCTGCAGAGACTATGCAACGCGTTCGCGATGCGATGCGCATCAGCTCTTACACGTCGTCATGGTCATAGCCGAAGTGCCCTCATTGCCTTCGGCATTTTCCCAGAGGGGAAAGGGAGGCTTGAGACACTTTGGCGAAGCTCGAAATTACCACGTAATCCCCTCTTCCCCAGGGAGAGGGTTAGGGTGAGGGCAAACACCAATGATGAATAACAACATGTACACGCCGGATTTTCAGGCCTTCGAACGTTTGGCAGGCGAGGGGTTCAACCTGATACCCGTTTACCGTGAGATATCGGCCGACTTGGAGACGCCTGTCTCGGCATTCATAAAGGTCGCTCGCGGTTCGAATTCCTTCCTATTTGAGAGTGTAGAGGGAGGTGAACATGTTGCCCGATACTCTTTCCTGGGCACCGAGCCAGCGGAGGTGATAAGGACGGGATCGGAAACGGCAAACGGTTCCGTTGATCCATTGAACGTCTTGAAAGACCGGCTTGCACCGATCCGATACCCGACGGTCGAGGGACTGCCAAAGTTCGATGGCGGTGCTGTTGGATACGTTGCCTACGACGCGATCAAATACTTCGAACCGAGAGTGCCCGAAATCGCGGACGAGGAGTCGGGTATGGGCATTCCCGAAGCCGTGTTCATGCTCACCGACTCGATGCTGATTTTCGATCACGTTCGTCAGAGCATCATCGTCGTGGCTCATGCCGCGATTTCGGCCGATACGGTTCCCAGCAACGCGTATGACGGTGCTGTGCAACGCATCGAAGCACTTATCAATCGACTGTCCGGGCCGTTGCCCGATGCAGCTATGCGACGCGCCGGCAGACCCGCCCATTCAATCTCGCGTGCCGATGACGCTGACATCGACTACTCCTTCATCGGGTCTGCATCGTCAATGCCTGCTGGTTGGTACACGGATGGAGCTGACGAAGGGATCGGCCATCGCTACGTTCCCAACATGTCGCGAGAGAACTATCGGCAGATGGTCGAGGCATGCAAAACGGCGATCTACGACGGCGAGATCATCCAAGTGGTCGTCTCACAGCGCCTCACACGTCGAACCGCTGTTGAGCCGTTCGATCTTTATCGCTCGTTACGAGCCATAAATCCATCGCCGTACATGTTCTACCTCGATCTCGACGGCTTCCAGATCATCGGCGCTTCGCCCGAGTTGCTCGTTCAATCGGTAGACGGTGAAGTGGCGGTGCACCCGATCGCCGGATCGCGGCCTCGCGGTCGAACCCCAGAGGAAGACGAAGCACTCGCTCAAGAACTCCTCGCCGACGAAAAGGAGATCGCCGAACACGTCATGCTCCTTGACCTTGGCCGCAACGATGTCGGTCGCATCAGTCGACCGGGCAGCGTGCGGGTCACGCAGCAGCTCGAAATCGAACGCTACTCTCACATCATGCACATCGTCTCGCACGTCGAGGGCACTTTAGACGACGGCTATGATGTCTACGACGTGCTGCGCGCTGGCTTCCCCGCGGGCACGGTGTCGGGCGCGCCGAAAATCCGAGCGATGGAGATAATCGCCGAGTATGAACCGGACAAGAGGGGCGCTTATTCTGGCGCGGTCGGATACTTCTCCTATACCGGCAATATGGACACCGCGATCTCGCTCCGCACGATGACGCTCCGGGACGGCGTGGCTTATCTGCAAGCGGGAGGCGGCATTGTGGCCGATTCGGATCCTCAGACCGAGTACGAAGAGACTCTGCACAAGATGGGTGCG
>JAAXHR010000368.1 GCA_012270805.1 Dehalococcoidia bacterium | reverse complement strand
GATAGTTCGTCTACGCGAAGTTCGTTGGCTTTCGATTTGCGGACCAGATCGCGTACAACCATCGCGAGTTCGAGCGGGGTTTTGTTTCCGGCATCCCGGATGACAGGAACTAGGAGACCATCGGGGACGGCGAGGGCGAATCCGAGGTTGATGGTGTCGAAGATCTGGACCTCTTGATCAGTGATGTGGGCATTTGCGAGGGGGTGGTCTTTGAGCGCTTTGACGGTGGCGGCTATCGCTAAATCTTGGTATTGGGGACGGACTCGTGCTCGGCGCCATTCTCGGGTTAGGCGTCGTTGGATGGCGACAGCATCGGTGACATCGCCAGTGGTGTTGAGGGTAACCAGCGCGGCAGAAGCACTTTCGGACATTCGGCGGGCGATCACGCCTCGGATGCCGGTGAGTGGTATGGTGCGGCTGGGCTCCATGCCCGCATCGGAGGTCGGTGTTCCACCTTTGGCGGCGGCTCGAACATCGTCTTCGGTCACTCTGCCGCTCGGGCCGCTGCCGGTTTCGATGGTGTCGAGATCGACGTTTAGCTCTCGTGCGAGGCGGCGGGCGCGAGGAGTGACCACTGCACCCCCACGTCCGCGCCTAACGGTTGCACCCCGACGTGAAGGTCCGGATGAGCGCGATGCTCGTTCCCGAGGTGCCTCCTCGGCGGGTAGATCGCTGGGAGATTCTCCAGATTCCAGTAGCAAGCCCAAGATAGTTCCAACGGGCACTGTCTTGCCTTCTTCCACGATGATCCGGCCGAGCGTTCCATCGGCGGTGGCTTCGACTTCAGCGCTGACCTTTGTAGATTCGATCTCAACCAGGGGTTCGCCCTTGACGACGGGATCGCCGACGGCTTTGAGCCATTTGACGACCTGCCCCTCGTTCATTCCCATGCCCCATTGCGGAAGAATTATGTTGCCCGGCATATCTCGTCGTTGTCCCTGATGCAGTCTCGGTTTTAAGGTGAAATCCGAGAAATCATCTTAACAGGGCGATTTTGTACGTAACCGCCGGGGGGACCTTATCCCCCTCGTCTTATTGCCATACGCCGGACACGGCTGCGCGCTGCTTGTCGGACTTTGGCGGCGACTCTGGTTTGGGATTCAAGGGTCATGGTCATGGGTATGGCGATCAGCATCATCAGGGCCATAATGGCATAGGCAGGGCGGTACGAATCTGTGAAGTCGTACATCAACCCAACGAATAGGGGCCCGACGGTGCCGAAGATGGCACTGACAGAGCTTGCGATGCCGACGACAGAGCCGTAGCTGCGTCGTCCGAAGTAGTCGGCGAGAATGGCCAGCCGGAGCGGTATGGACGCGCCGAAACCCAGACCGAAACCGAGGACGAATATGGGTAGCGGGATAAGCCCCCATTCGATGCCGAGGAATTCGTGGTTGATCAATGCGAGTGCACCGACCCCTAACATCTGGACGAGGAACGAAAGAGTTAAGAGCATCTTCTTGTCGAAGCGGTCGCCAATGAAGCCGATGCTGACGCGACCTAAGATGTCGCCGATGGCGACGGCTCCGGCCGCGGTTGCGGCGAGCCATGCGCCGATTTCGTACTCGACGAGGGCAGGAAGGTGAAACAGGTTTGTTGAGCTGACAAGCTGTCCTACGCTGACAGCGATTGAGATTTGCCAGAAGGCCCGCAGGCGAAGCACTTCGCGCACGCCGATCGAGATTTCGCGCACCGGGCGGTGGCTACCACCATTTCCGTCGGCCACACGCAGTTCGGCATCGCCGTCTGGTAGCTGACCGTAGTCTTCCGGTCGTCGGCGCATCATCAACGCTACTGGGAAACCGAGGATCCAGAATCCGACACCGATGCCGAACAAGGCCGGTCGCCAGCCATAGGTGTCGATGATCCAGACCAACAGAGGCAGTACTACTGCTCCGACGGCGGAGAATGTCATGAGCGTTGAGAATGCTCGGGCACGTCGGCGCACGAACCAGTTCCCGACGGTTGCGACGAAGACGATGAAAGTCCCGAAGGACATTCCTAGAGCGAGCAGAAGCACCGACGCGTAGAAGTGCCATAGCGACTGCATCTGGCTCATGAGGATGAAGCCGAAACCAGTGAGGACAATGCCGAAGATCATCACTCGCTTCGGACCGAATCGGTCAAGCATCACGCCGACGAATGGCGAGATTAGTCCGCTCTCGCCGCGCTGGATAGAGACCGCCGCCGCAAAGACGCCGTGGCTCCATCCCGTGGTGTTGAGGATGGGGTCTACGAACGCTTGGAAACCGCGCCAGAATACAGCAGACGCGTAGAACTGGGTAAGACCGCCACCGAGAACGATCCACCAACCGTAGAAGATGTTGGGCGGGCGTTTTTTAAGCGACGCGATGGCTCCCGATGATCTATTCGATTACGAAGTCCGGGGCGCGGTCGTGCGTGGGATGGTGCCCCTAATGCGTGAGTTAGGATATCGCGCTTTGGCGCGGTGAATCTCGGATTTGGGAGCGATTCGAAGGAGAAATTGGGATGTGATTGTGAGGTGATGCTCGGTTATCGGATAGATTTCACCGCCCCAATGCCAATCGTCTCATTCTCATGCGGGCCGTTTGGCGAACCATCGCCGCAACGCGTCGGGGAGACTGAAGAGTGAGAGTCAAAGGAATCGTGGGCAGCAGCAAAAGCGTCAGCACCGTGTAGCCCGGCCGGTAGGAATCTGTAAAGTCGGACATGAAGCCGACGAAGAGCAGACCACAGGTCACGCATATCGAGCTAAACGAACTGGCAACCCCGACGAGCGTGCCGTAACTGCGCCTTCCGAAATAGTCGGCGAGGATAGAGAGCCGGAGCGGGATCGATGCGCCGAAGCCAAAACCGGAACAGAAGACATAGAACGGCACGGGGAAGAGACCCCAGGAGATGCCTAGGAAGTTGGAGTTGATCAGAGCAAGGGAAGCTATGCCTACAAATTGGAAAGACAAGGCGGTGGCTAGGAGTGTTTTGGAGCGGTACCGGTCGCCGATGATGCCGATTGTGATGCGTCCCAGAATGTCGCCGATGGCGACTGCTCCGGCAGCTATGGATGCGAGCCAAAGGTCGACGTCGTATTCGATGAGTGCCGGCAGGTGGTAAAGGTTGGTCATCGCCACGACTTCGCCAATGCTTACGGCGATGACGATCTGCCAAAAGGCTCGTAACCGCAAGACCTCGCGAATGCCGATTGAGACCTCTGGCCCTTGGTCGCGTCGCCGAAGCGAGCGATTCGCATCAGCAACAACGATTTCGGAGTCGCCGTCTGATCTCATGCCGTAATCTTCGGGTCTCCGTCGCAGAATCAGCAATACAGGAGTGGCGATGATCCAAAACCCGATACCCACGCAGAACAATACCGTCCGCCAGCCAAAAGTATCGATCGTCCAGACGAGGAGAGGGAGCGCGATCGCGCCAGTGGCCGAGAACGTCATGAATGCCGCAAGAGCGCGGGATCGGTAACGGACGAACCAGTTCACGATCGTCGCGACGAAGACGATGAATTCACCGAAGGATAGTCCGATGCCAAGCACCAGCATTCCGGCGTAGAAGTGCCAGAGCTCCTGCATCTGGCTCAACAGGATGAATCCGCACCCGGTTACGAACGCACCGAAGGCAAGAACAGGCCTGGGGCCAAAGCGGTCTATCGCGGCGCCGACGAAGGGTGTGACGAATGAACTTTCGGCGCGTTGTATCGCCATGGCAACACCAAAGACACCAGAGCCCCATCCGGTATACGTCCGCAAGACAGGTTCGACAAAGGCTTGGAACCCCCGCCAAAAAACGGCAGACGTGTAGAACTGGACCGCGCCGCTCCCAAGCACGATCCACCAGCCAAAGAAGATCTTAGGACGGCGCCAGTTTAACGTCGCGATGCCTCCCGACATCGGAATTGAGCACGTATCTGTCGAGAAATGGGGAGACGGCCTTGATGAAGCCGATGGGATTGTCTCCGGGCACTCGGTGGCTAGCTTTGGGAACGTACGTGGCGGAGCTTCCTTGGACGGTTTCGACCATGCGGCGAACAGTTTCAGGGGCAACGAGTTTTGAGTTTTGTCCGAGCACGAAGAGTGATGGGACGGTCACTTTGCCGAGAGCTGCCCAGTAATCTTCGGGACTGAAACTGGCTCGATGGCGTTCGAGCAGACGGGGGTCGTTCTTCCACTCCCAGGTGCCATCGGGTCGAAGGCGAGTCGCCCGTAGCAGCGATCCTCGGACGGCTTCACGGGACCGCATCGGGCTCATTTTGGCAACTTTGTCGACCAAGGCGTCGAATGAACCGTCTTTGGGCAGTGCAGAGATATAGCGGTTAATGCCTTTTCGCGCCTCGCGGTTCGCCTCCGGCGCAACGTCGACGACAACGATGGCATCGACGGTGTTCGGATGTTCGGAGGCGTAGATATATGAAAGGTGTCCGCCGAGGGAGAGACCGCAGAGACCGAATCTGTCGATATCCATTTCATGCGAGAGATGGTCGATCAATCGGTGGAGGTCGGATAGGTAGTAATGAGTCGAGTAGTCAGGTGCGACGGGCCGCCCGCTATCCCCGTGGCCGCGCAAATCTAGGGAAATGCATCGGAAGCGGGAACGCAGGGCAAGGCATGTGAAGTCCCACGTTCTCGATTGTTGGAGGAAACCGTGGATGAAGATGATCGTGGGCTTCGTTCCGGTGTCGTCACCCCAATCGATGAAGTTGAGTTCGAACTCGTCGGTCTGTTGTATGCGATGGGAAGTCGGCGGCGACGCGTCATCGAAACAGATGCCGGCGCGTTCCGCAGCTGCTATTGTGGTGTCGAATGAGTCAACCATCGTTCAATTCGTTAGATTACAAGTTGACGGCGAGGAAAACCATCCACCCCGCGCACCATTAACACCGATCCGGGGCGATTTCGCGGCCCGACAAATATCAATCGCGCGTCGAGTCGTATCTTTAGACGTGTAACCCGTTGCGGTTTGCGCATCAACGCAGGCAACTGACATCGTGAAAGAATTGATCTATGCGCATCGGCACAATGTTCGATATCCCGATCCGGGTCCACTGGTCGTGGTTGATCGGATTCGCGTTGATCACCATGCTGATCGCTTCTGGCGGATTGCCGTTCATCTCCGTCAGACTGACTGAGACACAGGAGTGGATCACCGCCGGAGTTGTAACGCTGTGCCTGTTTCTGTCGGTTTTGGCGCACGAGTTAGCTCATTCTCTGACGGCGAAACGTCTCGGATATTCGGTTATATCGATCACGCTGATGATTTTCGGCGGTGTCAGTCTCATCCGAGAGCTAAGATCTCGGGCATCGCACGACTTTCTGATCGCGGCAGCTGGACCGGCGATGTCGCTGGCGATCGGTGTGGTGGCTTCGGTTCTGTACTTCGTGTATCGCGACCCGTTCGCAACCGGTTCATCGGCGCTGCTGCAGGGAATCCTGTTCTACGTCGGATTGCAGAACATCGCGCTTGCGGCGTTCAACATGTTGCCCGGACTGCCGCTTGATGGTGGGAGAGTTTTGCAGTCCGCAGTTTGGGGATTGACGAGGAATCGCCGGTTTGCCGCGCGAATGGCTGGAAGAGCAGGTCAGGTATTGGCGATCGCAATGATTGTCGGAGCCATCCTATTGATCTTGAGAAACGGCGACCTTACAAGCGGTTTGTGGTTGATATTGATCGCAATGTTCATTTTGCCGAGTTCAACTGCCGAAACACGTCGCGCGAGTCGCAATCGCCGTGATGAAAGGGTGGTGGGAATACCCGTGCGTTCGGTGATGATGTCGGTGCCGACCGCGTTGAGCGCGTCGACACCGTTGGACGCCGCGGTCAGGAACGTGCTTTCGCGACATCCGGATACCAACATCCCGGTGATCGACGGAGGCAGGGTGACGGGAGTCGCGTCGATGCGAGATGTTCAATCGCTGGGCCTGAGCGCGAACCAGGGGATCGGTTTAACGGTTGCAGATGTCGCGCGCTCGGTATCTACCTTCGCGATCGACCCCGATGCGGACATTTCGTCAGCGCGAGAGTTGTTGGCGCGACGGGGTATCGATCTGCTGCTGGTTTTCGAAAATGATTATCTGTTGGGGACGATATCGACTGAGAATCTGGAAGGAAGACGTGGTTGGGCTAGCGATTCTGTGTCGCCGGATCAGAATCGGATATGACAGCCCGACTTCCGGAGGCCTTGCTACGGAAAGATCGCAGCGCGGCGGTGCGTGCCGATGCCGATGAGCTTGCCGCTGTCGAGATCGTGAGCCTCGACGTGGAAGCGGAACCGGGTGCCGGTTATTTCGAGCAGTTCCGCCGTGGTTTTCATACGCGCACCTGGCGGTGAGGGGGCGACGTGCTTGATATCGACGTGGAAACCCACGGTGAAACCGCCGTTGGGGAGTAAGTGGTCAAGTCCGAGCATCGCCGTAGTTTCCAATTCGTTGATCATGGACGGGCTCGAGAGGGTGGCTCGTGATGGATCGCCTCCCGGCGAGTAGAGCATGGAATCGAGGACGATCCATTCACGCTCATGTTTCAGGCCGAGTTGGATTTTGTCGGTGAGGTCAGGCATCAGGTTTTGGAGCTTTTAGTCCGCCAAGAGATGATCCGCCATTTCCGAGAAGTCGCGAACAGTCAGATCTGGCTCGTAACGTGCGTCGGTGTCTTCGAAGGGCAGATTGTATCGGTTGACGTATATGCCGCGGAGCCCACAGGTTCGAGCCCCCAGAACATCGAACGAGTTGGAAGA
>JAAXHR010000008.1:3032-13114 GCA_012270805.1 Dehalococcoidia bacterium | reverse complement strand
GTCGTCAGCTCGTGCCGTGAGGTGTTGGGTTAAGTCCCGCAACGAGCGCAACCCCTATCGTCTGTTACTCTCTCTGACGAGACAGTCCTTAAACGGAAGGAAGGTGGGGACGACGTCAGGTCATCATGACCCTTACGCCTAGGGCTACACACACGCTACAATGGCCGGTACAGACGGTCGCGAAGCCGCAAGGTAGAGCCAATCCGACAAAGCCGGTCTCAGTTGGGATTGAAGGCTGAAACCCGCCTTCATGAACGTGGAGTTGCTAGTAACCGCAGGTCAGCATACTGCGGTGAATACGTTCCCGGGGATTGTACACACTGCCCGTCAAGTCATGGAAGTTGGAGACACTTGAAGTCGCTGGGCCAACCCCTAGGGGAGGCAGGTGCCGAGGGTGGAGCCAATGACTGGGACTAAGTCGTAACAAGGTAGCTGTACCGGAAGGTGCGGCTGGATCACCTCCTTTCTAAGGAGTGCTTACCCACTAACCAATACGACTGGAAAGTGGCAACAGTACTACCCAAATTAACCGCACAACCGCATCCGAGCCCAATTCCCGGTTCGAGCGAGATTCCCAATCCCGAATCGCAGCATCCGACCTCGGTCCGATCCTGAACAAACGATACGGGGGAGTGGCAAGGGGCTCATCGGAAACGGTGACGATGCCTAGAAAAGGTTGCGCGTTCCAAAAGGCCTTTCCGGATCAGGCCTCAAAAACAATCCGGACCTGCTCAAGAAGCGATGGCGTCTGTTTGATCCGCTCTTCAGCTGTCAAGAAATCGACAGCGTGAGCCAATCGGCTCACGTTTTTCGTTTTCAGTCCGAGCGATCTTCACACGACCGACACTGATGGACAACTGTTACGACTAGACATGTATAATGACCACAATGGAGGTTCAAGCATGAAGACAATTGGAGCCGCCAAGTTCAAAGAACAATGCTTAGCCCTGATGGATCAACTCGACCACGAAGGCCTCGTCATCACTAAACGGGGCAAACCTGTCGCACGATTAATCCGTTACGAAAAAAACCATGGCCATCTGATCGGCAGTTTGAAGCATAAGATTAAGGTGTACGGGGACACGTTCAGCACTGGAATCCGGTGGGAAGCAGAAGGCGATGTTGAATCTTGATACTCACGTGTTGATCGACGCAGTGAGGGATACGTTGCCGTCGTCCGAAAGCGCACTGTTGCAGAACGACGAATGGTCGATCTCTTCGATAGTTTTCTGGGAGATCGCGAAACTTGTGCAATTTGAAAGAATCGATTTCGATTTCGATGATCGCGATGTCGCTAGGATCGTTGAACAGTTACATATTTGGCCAATCGATCCCGCTGTCGCCACAATTTCCACCCAACTGGATTTCCACAGCGACCCGGCCGACGAATTGATTGCCGCCACAAGCATCGTTTACGGAGTGCCGCTTGTCACTCGCGACCGAGTGATCCGGCAATCAAAGCTGGTGCCTTTAGCAACTTGAGCACTTGGTATCGCATTACTGCCACGCCGATCTTAGTTTTCTTGATCATGTGCGTAGCGGCGAGTAATATCGGGTTGATCGGATGTATTTCTGACCCCGAAACCGCCGCTACAGGAGAAAGCGAAGTCCTAAAATCCACTAAAGCTCTGACTGTATACGATGGCGAAGAATCGTTCCAGAACCGTTGTGCCATCTGCCACGGGGAAACAGCCGAAGGAACTTCGACCGGCCCGCCTCTGGTCAATCGACTCTACGAGATCGGCCATCATCCCAACTTCTCGTTCCACAATGCCGTCAACAACGGCGTAACGGCTCACCACTGGAACTTCGGCGACATGCCCGCGATCCCAAACGTTCAGCCCGAAGAGATAGATGCCATAATCTGCCATGTCCGAGACCTCCAACGCGCCGAAGGTATTGCCGCCGGCGAACCGTGTGGATAACCCCAAAGAATCAGCTGTCCCCGAAACGCGATGAATAGCGGCCAACAAAACCGAAGATCATATGTTCCTTCTTCGAGTCCCGGTGAATCGAAGCGACTGACCGATATCGAAAGCAAATCCGGTCACCACGCAGTAATCATCGGTCAGGCACGGGGCGGTGGTTACCTAACCGATATGCAAGGCTTCGCGTTACCATTGGTGTTCTTTATGATCGTGTTGATGGTGACAGCGTTTAGAATCTTCTTACCTGATCCCTTCCCCTCTCCATTGGCGGTGATCGGCCTGTTAGCGGCAATCGGTGCTCTTGGTAGCGGAGTGTTTCTGTCTTACCTCGGACTGCGCACAGCCCAAACAGTTGACTACGTCGATGTGCCGAGACTGAAACGGACTTCGATGTTGATTCACATCTTTGAAGTGGTATTGATCGTTGCTTGGTTAAATTGGCTGATTAAAATCGTCGCGGTTGGTGGGTCGATTTCTGGACCAGTATTTTTGGTTACGTTGATCGTGATCATCGCATTACGGATACGGCGAGGTCGATTGACACGTCGTCGGCAGCTGTGGGAACGGTAAATAGTGTTGGCAGACAAATTGGTGCCAACGTGAATCGTGTCGGTCAATTAACTGTAGTAGGTAGTTGCAGACTGTTCCAGAATACACACCCCGACTCGAAGCGCCCGGGTTAAATGAGGATTGAGATTATGCGAAGAGAACGTCGCGAAGAATACAACCCTACTGACACCGAGCGGCGTCTTGATACCGGTCGAATAGATGAATACGAGTATCTTGGTACGAAGAGGCCGGTCTATTACCTCGGGCACGATCCGAGGCTACAGAAACCTGGGATTCGGCTAGTGGTTGCTGGATCAGTTGTGGGGATACCATCGGCGATCCGGTTGTTGGCGGGAGTAGCTTTGCCGTGGTTGTTAGGGTTAGTGTTGGTGCCAATTGTGACCTTGTTGCTTAGTACAAGACAAACTGGGAACAGAGTGCGGTATTTAGAAACCAACGGATACACCGCCGCCGGTCAACGGTATCAGTCCCATGCGAAGAGGTTATATGTTGCCCAAGGATTGATGGGTGTGATTTGGATTTTTTGGTTGGTCAGTTCGTTGGTTCCTTCGGTTGTGATGATTGGAGCGTGCTGTATCGCTTGGGTTGCCGCTGAAATCGTGAAGCATCAGCTCAATCAATTGGTGGACTTGCAGAAGGTCGCTCGTACTGAAATCCAAAAGGAGCAAAGTGCGGAGTCAGACGAGGCCGTGGCGTTTCGGAGTTACTCGATCGAAGACGATTGATAAACTCGTGTCTAACGCGGTTAATCGAACATCGCCCGCCACTCTGCGTCGTCGTGTTGATGCTTGTTGGGGTAGTTGAAGAAGTAGTATTGCTGGCGGGATGGAACAGTCGGATCGGGGGCGAAGCGGTGGCACCACTTGGGTAGTTCGTTGGCGTAGCGTTCTTCGGCGCGGGAGATGGCGTCTTCGTCGATTTCGACACCCAAACCGGGGCCTGACGGTGGCGTTAACGCGCCGTCTTCGTAAGTGAAAGGTTCGGTGATGATGTCTTCGGATGGTGGAAGGAGTTTAGTGTAGGCGGAATCGACAGGCCAGATGAAGTTGGGCGTTGCGGTTACTAGGTGGAGTTGCGCGGCGGTGGCGATGCCGGTCTCGCCGGGCGATGAGTGACACGAAACTTTTAGGCCGCCAGCTTCGGCGATGGCGGCGCAACGTTGAGTTTCGAGGAATCCGCCATTGATGACGACATCAAGGTGGATGGCGTCGCAGGCGCGATGCATGATGAGTTCGAGGATTTGTTCTTTAGTAGTACGAGCCGGACCATCGCAAAGAATCGGTATATCAGTATGCCGACTAACCTCCGCCAAAGCTCGTACGCTGGTCGAATCAACTGGCTCCTCGACGTGCGACGGATCGTACGGCTCCATTTTGCGGAGCATTCGGATAGCTTCGAGTTGGGAGTAGGAGCCGTTACAGTCGTATCCGAGTTCGATACGAGGGCCTGCGGCTTCACGGGCACCGGCAACACATTCGATGTCGAATTCGGGATTCAATCCGATCTTGATTTTGAAGGATTTGAAGCCAAGAGCAACGGCGCGTTTCACCTCATCGGCTACCTTGTCAGGCGGTTTTGCGCCCATCCAGTAGCGTGCTTCTACGCGCTCACGGTATTTACCGCCGATGAGATTGTAGATGGGTTGGTTGGCGGCCTTTCCGACGATGTCCCAAAGGGCCTGGTCAATGGATCCGGTGATGTTAAGGGCTGATGATGCGCTGGTGTCTAAGAGGTGGCCGATCTTTGTAGTGACTTGGCCTGTCAGGTTCATCCCGCGCTCGATGGAGTTTATGTCGTGCGGGTCGCGGCCGATTAGTCGCGACTTGATCTGCTCGAAAAGGTGCTGATCTCCTCCCGCGCCGATGCTGGTCTCACCGAGACCGGTGATGCCCTCATCGGTGTCAATGAAGATGATCGTCTTGATGGCGGCGAAACGCGAGCCATACCACATCGTGACCGGTTCGTGCTTGCCAAGCGTGGAGAGGGGGATGCAGATGTTTCGGGTTCGGATGTCGGTGATCTTCATGGGGAGTGCTCCCATGGATTGATGACTTCGATTCCGCATCCTACGAAGTCGCGAACATTGCGAGTTGCGACCGCAGCTCCGATGGAACTAGCAATTGCGGCAATAAAGCAGTCAGGTAGGTCGATAGGCCTGCCTTGCGAACGCCGTGATGCGGCAAGCACCGCGTATCGGATCGCAGCTTCGCTGTCGAACACTAGAATGCGGCTTCCGAAAGTATCGGTCAGCATCGAGTCGGTCAATGCCAACAACCCGCGTCGATTTTTGCCTTCAGGCATCAATTCAATTCGATATAGCAGTTCTGCCTCGGTGATCGTGGTGAGGAGAAGATTCGACGGATCCTGTGCATCGAACCAATCGATCACGTTTGGATCCGGACTGACATACATCAATTCCGAAACAAGGTTCGTATCTAGAATGATCGGCATGGCGAGTCGAACTGACGTGATTTCGTAGTGCGTACTCGTGCTTACTCCGTACTACGAGCCAAGCCGCCTACTTCCGCGAATCTGGAGTTTAGGTTACGTGCCCAATTGTTCGATTGGCGGTTAGGTCGGTTGAGCGCCTTCCGGAGGATGTCTCGAACTTCCTCTTCCATCGAGCGTCCGTTCTCGGCGGCGCGGATTCTTAAGGAACGCTTAATTTCGTCATCGAGATTTCTGACGGTGATACTAGCCAAGGTCAAGCCTCCCATTGCCTACCACAGAGATTGGATGATTGCAATGATATCATGCCCGATGAAAATGGAAGCCCCCTCTAGATGTAGGTTCTGTCTGCAGAAGTGCCCGTTTTCGCCGCAATGATGTTCACTGTCTGTTGAAGTGTGGCATGACACCCTCGGCGAAGCGGTGCATTTGTTCGAGAGTTGCGGATTCGGGCATGCCCATGCCAGTGATGCCGATGTTGACTTCTTCAAGGCCGGGGTAGTGTTCTTGGACTTCGAGGAGCTTTTCGGTTACGAGGTCTGCGGGTCCGGCGAAAAAGCCACCGCTTTCGGCGTCTTCGTCGATGGTCGGGAGATTGGCGGTTAGAAGTTGGGCGGGATCGTTGGAGTTGATGGCATCCACTTGGGCATCGGATAGACCGCGGACGAAGCCTAGGGGGCCGAACATCTTGACGCGCTCTTCGGCCCAGAGACGGGACTCTTCGATGGCTTGCTCGGTGGTGTCGGCGATGTAGACGGAGAAGGAGATGATGAGGTCGCCGCCGAGTTCGAGCTCGCGTCCGTGTTTGGCTTGGACCTCCTGCCATTTGTGGACGACTTGGTCGGATGCTCCGCCGGGTGCTGCACCTCCGCCGATCATGCCTTTGATGCCGTATTTGGCCATGAAGTTAAGGCCGCGCTCGGATGCGGAGACGACGGGCTGCCACCACTCGACGGGGTATTTCGGTCGCGGAACGAGGGTGATTTCTTCGAGCTCGTAGCCTCGGTAGGGGACGGCAGGTGGGATGTCGTAATGTTTGCCGTGGTGCGAGAGGGCGGGTTCGTTGAAGGCTTTCCACATGACCTCGACCTGCTCTTCGAAGAGCTCGCGGTTGGCATCTTGGTCGATGATCGGGTTTCCGAAGACTTCGACTTCACGGGAGTGGTAGCCACGGCCGATCCCGAAACGGACACGTCCGTCGGTGAGAATATCGGCGGTGGCGTAGTCTTCGGCGAGGCGGAGCGGGTGCCACATGGGGTTGATGTTGAAGCCGCATCCGAAGCGGAGGTCTTTGGTGAGGTGAGCGAGGTGCACGAAGAGCATTAGAAGGTTGGGAATGCACTCATAACCTTCGCGTTGGAAGTGGTGTTCAGCACCCCAGAATGTGTCGAAGCCGAGTTCGTCCATGGTTTTGGCGAAGGATGCCGATTTGTCGAAGACGGTTGCGAGCTGTTCGTCGGACAACCATCGTTCGTTTGCGGGTGTGCCGGTATAGCCGATGTCATCCATATCGACGCAGCCAGCGTATAGAACTCCGAATTTGTTGATCATGATGGGTGGGATTATCGCACGATTTCCCTAACAACCGTCATTCCCGCCCGCGCTAATCCAAACAGTGGTTCTACCGTCCGTCCGGCCCTCTCTTCTACTCCTCTCCGGGAAAGGATCGGGGTGAGGGAGCGGTGACAAAAGGAGAAAGGGCTCTGTAATGGAATGAGCGTATGCCTCAGCCCACGTCGTCTCGTCTAAATCTTCCACTTTCCCACTTGTTGCGCGGAGGCGAGGAACGTTGCCATATAATCCCGATTGCAATCTGTCGGTGAGTTGGCAAGAAAGGCATCAGAGGGCGACATGAACAAAGTGCAAGGTGTTGTTTCAGCGGCTAAAGGCGCTCCAGTTGCATTGGAGACGATTATGGTGCCGGATCCCGGGCCTGGCGAGGCGTTGATTCGGGTTCAGGCTTGTGGAGTGTGTCACACGGATTTGCACTATCGAGAAGGTGCTATCGGGGAAGATTTTCCATACTTTCTCGGTCATGAGGCGGCTGGTGTTGTGGAGAAGGTTGGAGACGATGTGGGCAACATCGCGCCGGGTGATTTTGTGATCATTGCTTGGCGGGCGCCATGCACCACATGCCGATCCTGTCTGCGGGGACGGCCTTGGTACTGCTTCGACAGTCGGAACGCTGCACAGCCGATGACGTTGAGGGATGGGACGGCGTTGTCGCCAGCGTTAGGTATCGGAGCATTTGCGGAGTTGACGCTAGTTGCGGCAGGTCAGGCTGTCAAGGTGAATCCGGATGCAGACCCGAAGGCGGCGGGTTTGATCGGTTGCGGGATTATGGCCGGATTAGGTGCAGCGATCAATACTGGCGGGGTATCGCGTGGCGACTCGGTGGCGGTATTTGGTTGCGGTGGTGTCGGTGATGCAGCGATTGCTGGCTCGAAACTGGCTGGAGCGCACACGATCATCGCGGTGGATATCGATGACCAGAAACTGGAGTGGGCGAAGGGATTTGGTGCGACACACACTGTTAACTCTCGTGAGGTCGATGCTGTTGAGGCGATACAGGATATTACGGGCGAGAACGGTGCGGATGTTTGTATCGAGGCGGTTGGTCTGCCGCAGACTTATGAGCAGGCGTTCTTCGCGCGGGATCTTGCAGGAACCGTCGTGCTGGTGGGCGTGCCGAGTCCAGAGATGAAGATCGAGTTGCCGATGATCGAGGTGTTCGGTCGCGGTGGATCGTTGAAGTCGTCTTGGTATGGCGACTGTTTGCCGACGCGGGACTTTCCGATGTTCATAGACCTATACATGCAGGGGCGGTTGGATCTGGATGGTTTTGTGTCGGAATCGATAGCGATTGGGGACGTTGAGGAGGCGTTCCACAAAATGGAGCGAGGTGAGGTGCTCCGGTCTGTGGTTGTTTTGAACTAGGATGGGCAGGATGTTGAAAGATGGGCAGGACGTTGGCAACGGTCATCCGCTCTGTGTAATCACTAAGAGTGATGGGCTGGAGGTTGATGTCGCGAGTGGGGCGATGACGCGTCTGGCTGGTGTTTCGGAGGCGTTGTCGGGATCGACGGGTATCCATCTGGCGATAGCAACGGTGCCGCCGGGTCGGTGTTCGACGGCGCACTATCACGTGAATTGCGAGTCGGCGATTTATGTGGTCAGCGGCGAGGGGTTGTTTCTGCACGGGGAAGAGTTGGATGTAGAGGAGGCGATCGGGCCGGGGGACTTTATCTACGTGCCGCCGGATTCGAACCATCAGCCGGTGAACACGTCGGAGGATGAGGATCTGGTGTTGATCGTGGCGCGGAATGCGCCGGTGGAGATAGTTGTGGATCTGGAGAGTGCTGGGCGGCAAGATTGTAGGTGATTGACTGAACTAGGATGTGAATAATTAGTAAGGATGGAAATGATGACGAGGCGTTGGTTAAGGTATTTGCGTGAATAAATCAGCCAAGAGACCGCGTTACTGGACGGATGGGCACAGTATCCATCATCTTGCGACATTCGGTGAGAGGCTATTGGTTGGTTTTGTGGATTGGGCGGCCGCATTATTCATTGGCGGTGCTGCGGGTGCGATTGTCACGGTCGCCTATGTGTACTGGAATTCGGAACCTGTACACGTGTACGGGATTGCGGGGTCTGCGGTCAACCTCAATTGGTACGTCTTCGGCACTGCCGGAACGGGCGGGATCCTGCTTTTCGAACCAGTTGCGTTTATGTTCGCAACGATTGTTCACATCGTGTATGCGATTATGCTCGCTCGCGGGAACAACACACTTGGACAAATGGCATTCACTTTGAAGATCAAGAGAGATAACCTCGACCTACTCGGATTGAGGCGGTGTTTGTTGCATAAATTTGTTGGCAGTCCTGGTTTGGTGCTCCCGTACATATTGCTTTTGTCACTAGGGATGCTATTTTTCGTTTTGAGGGGTTTCGAGGCGGTGTTCGACCAGCGAATTGACCTGTTGGGAATTCTGAGCGATCCGGTAACCAGAATCTGGTCTGTGGGCGTTGATGTGTATTGGATCCTGGCTCCGATCCTCGCAGTGGTGAATCACCTATGGGTGTTCGGTGATGCAAAGCACAGGACTCCTCACGACGTGATGTTGGACACCGTAATGGTGCAAGATCGAGTTTTGAGCACTAATCCCGCTGCTTTTCCTTCGACCGGCCGAGAAACAGTGGAACGATGGGATTAGGGCCGGTACTGGCGGTCGGGCACCGGTACCGCCTGACGTGAGATAGGCCCCCTCACCCTAAGCCTCTCCCACGGAGGGGAGAGGGGGACTGCATTGCTGAGTGTTGATTGGCGTATAGTTTGGCGGCTTGCCGTGTAACCGGTCGTTGAGATAGTCTGTGCGCATACACGTGATGACCACAACCTTTGAGAAAGGCGTAATCGGTGATGATTGATTGGCTTGGTATCAGCCACCTTTTCGAGCTTTCGGGGATCGAAGCGATCGCGGGGTTTATCACGCCGCTGGCTATCTTTGCGGTGTTTTTTGTTGCCCACGTGGTTTTGCCGGCGATACGAGTTCCTGGGTATGTGATCAATCCAGAGACTGGGAAGCCTCGGAACTACCGGTTGAATGGGATTTTGGTCTACGTGATAGCGCTGGTGGTGTGGTGGTTTGAGTTGACGGGGATGCCGCGGGAGTGGTTTTATGAGTCGTCGCTTTATGCGGTGGCCGGGGGGACGGTCTTCACGTTGATCTTTTCGGCGATCGCAGTGTTTCGTCAACCGGGGGACACGGGGAAGAATTGGTTCTTGGCGTTGTGGGACGGACGAGTGCGGGAGATTTCATTGTTTACCGAGCGGATCGATTTAAAGATGTGGTTCTATGTCGTGGGTGGGACGATGTTGTCGCTCAACGCGTTGTCGGGTGCTTGGTACAACTACGAGCGATTTGGGGACGATTTCAATCCCGGCGTTGTGATGTACGCGATCTTCATGACTGTTTACGTGGTGGACTACTTCATCTTCGAGCGCGTGCAGTTGTATACCTATGACATCATCCATGAGAATCTGGGCTTCAAGATGTTCTGGGGCGGCATCATGGTTTTCGGTTGGCTCTTCATCATCCCGTTGTGGGGAATGGCTGCCCACCCACATCCGGG
>JAAXHR010000008.1:0-2914 GCA_012270805.1 Dehalococcoidia bacterium | reverse complement strand
CCGAAATACATTCAGGCTGGCGACCGGAAGATCCTGTACAGCGGTATGTGGGGATTCGCACGGCACCTGAACTATCTGGGCGAGGGTTTTTACTCGTTGGCGATGGCTCTGGCGTTTGGTTATTTCGCCAACCCTTGGGCTTGGATCTACTTTATCTACGTGCTTGTTCTGTTCACCTGGCGGCAGCGAGACGATGATCGGCTATGCGCGGAGAAATACGGTCCGGAGAAGTGGGCGGAGTATCAGCAAAGAGTTAAGTATCGGATTATTCCGGGGATCTATTGAGTGGAAAGGTCGTTAGATGACCGCACCAATCTGGTGATTGACGTAATCTGAGACCATGTCTAAACCCAATGACCTAATCGTTGCAGAAAGGGGAGTCGCATCGTGATTGAATGGCTTGGGATCAGCCACCTTTTCGAACTTTCGGGAGCGGAAGCGATTGGGGGATTTTTCACTCCGTTGGCGATATTCTTGGTGTTCTTCGTGGCGCAGTTCATCTTGCCGGCGAGACGCGTGCCCGGCTATGTGATTGATCAAGCGACGGGAGAACCTCGGAGCTACCGGCTAAATGGGATATTGGTTTTCGTGATCGCGGTTGCCGCGTGGTGGTTCGAAGTTGGCGGACTGGACCGGGATTGGTTCTACCGGGCGACGATTCCCGCTGTGGTTGGAGGGACGTTTTTCAGTGCCATCATCGCGACTTGGGCATTTCTTAGCCAACCTCAAGGCCACGAAAAGAACTGGTTTTTGGCTTGGTGGCACGGAAGGGCGCTGGAGCATTCGTTTTTCAACAATCGCGTCGACTTGAAGATGTATCTGTATGTCGTGGGTGGCACGATGTTGACGCTCAACGCGCTGTCCGGTGCGTACTACCACCACCAACTCTTTGGAGAGTATGCCAATCCCGGCGTTTTCGTCTACGCCGCCTTCTTCACGTTCTACATCTTGGACTATTTTGTCTTTGAGCGTGTGCAACTGTACACCTACGATCTCATCCATGAGAATCTCGGCTTCAAGTTGATCTGGGGAGGGCTTATCGTCTACGGATGGTTGTACATCCTTCCGTTATGGGGAATGGCGGTTCACCCCGATCCCGGTTTCTCGCCGGCAGTTACGAATATCTGGCTTGGCGCAATGATTGCGCTGTTCCTGTTCGGTTGGGGCATTTCGCGCAGTGGCAACTTGCAGAAGTACTGGTTCAAGCGATGGCCTGATCGGAAGTTTCTGGGGATTGTCGAGCAGAGGTATATCGAAGCCGGTGACCGGAAGATTCTGTATAGCGGTCTTTGGGGTGTCGCCCGCCACTTCAACTACATGGGCGAAGGATTTCTCGCGCTGTCGGTGGCTCTGGTATTTCTCTACCCTGCCAATCTTTGGGCGTGGACATACATGATTTTCATCGTGTCGTTGTTCACTTGGCGTCAGTTTGAAGACGATGCTGTCTGTGAAGAGAAGTACGGGGCTGAAAAGTGGGCTGAGTATAAGCAGCGCGTGAAGTACCGGCTGTTTCCAGGGGTTTTTTGAACTGGAATGGGCATGATGTTGAAAGATGGGAAGGATGGCTGGTGTGGCCCTTTTCCCCTCCCCGGGCATAGCCTGCTCGCGTCACTTCCCTGGCTCACGCCCCTTTCGCTGGGCGAAAGGGGCGTGGAATCCGCCTAGCCCACTCCCATCAAGGGGGAGGGGATTGTGGATGTGGCGTTGGTTCGATGGCATCGAGGTCGGAGGTTTCGCGGGTCACCTTAACGCCCCTCAATACCAACAGCCCGGCGACCAGGAATATTCCGAGTGTGGCCAGGGCCACCCGGTAGGCCAGTTCGCCGGTTTCAGACAGTGCCCAGATCGTCAAACCCCAAAGCCCGGGCCCGACGACGGCGGAGAGTCGTCCGGACATCTGGAAGAGTCCGAAGAATTCTCCGAGCTGACCATTCGGTGAGAGATATGTCAGAAGAACGCGGTCGGAGATTTGTGGCGCGGCCCAGAAGAAACCCATGGTGATGGCAACGGCCCAGAATGCCCATGTGGTGTCGGCTATGACCGCGGCGATTGCTAGGATGGTCCAACCGGTGAGGGCGACGGTGAGGACTGGTTTGGGTCCAAATTTCGAGACGAGGAATCCGGTGGTCCATGAAGCGATGATGGCGATGATGACTACGAGGATGATCATCGTCTGCGCCTCGTTCTGTTCGAAGTCGCCGACGTTGATGAGGTAGATGACGTAGAAGGATGTGACGGTGTTGATAGCCTCCATATACATGAATCGACCAATGAGGAACCGGAAGAGATTGCTGTGCTGGCGGGCGCGACGGAAAGTCTCGTAAAGCTGTCGGTACGAGGTTTGGAAGAGGGTTTTGTCAATGTGGCCTCGGGTGCCAGGTTCTTTCACGATGAGGAGCAAAGGCAGGGCAAAGAGGATGAAGAGGCCGGCGGTTGGCAGGAATGCGGCTTGGTTTCCTTGCGCGTCAACGATCGGTCGCATGATGAGGAACGCGGCGATGAGGCCGATGTATCCGGCTCCGACTCCGATGCCGGAGACAATGCCGCGTTGTTTTTCGTCGCTGACGTTGATTATGAGGGAGTTGTAGAAGATCAGACCAGTCTGATAGAGGAAGTTTGCGGCGACAAAGAGCAGAAGGCCTGTCGTGAGGTCTCCGACGGTGCCGATAAGAGCCGTGAAGACAGCACAGGAAACGACTGACATCGCGAGGAGGGGGATGCGCCGATTCAGTCGGTCGGAGAGTGTCCCGAGGAATGGTCCAGTGAGGGCGACGATAAGCATCGACGCGGATAGGGCGAATCCGATGTGGGTATCAGTTCCGCCTTTGTCTTCGGTGACCCAGAGCGGAAAGTAGAAGGTCAGTATTGAGGCTGAGAAGATGGTGTCGGAGAAGTCGTAGAGAGCCCAAGATCC
>JAAXHR010000292.1 GCA_012270805.1 Dehalococcoidia bacterium | reverse complement strand
GTCATGTGACATTCGACCTTGTCGATCTTGTATTGCGGCTGTACAACTGGCTGTTCCGGCGATGGAACGATTACGGTTCGGGTTAATCGTCAAGAAATGTTATATGAATCGCATTGCTGTTTCTAGGAACGGGTTGGAAAACTGCAGTGGATTACGGAATTGTGAGCAAGGATGGGCATGGTGTAGAGGGTCATGGTGCCCCCTTTGGCTTCGCCATTTCCCCCGCTAGCGGGGGCAACCCTGCCGCCCATGGGCATACCCTTCTTTGGTGTCTGGCGTTTGGGCTTCTCTCGTTTGCGTCTCTTTCACATGGCTAAGGGGGTGAGGCAGGTGAGATTGACTCGCCTCTGAAATTGATGTAGATTATGCCCATTCGTGCGGGTTTTTCCGCAAGATGTTGTCGCGCTCGGCTCAGCAAGATTCGTGGTTATCGTTTCACGTTTTAACGAGTGCCAACATAAGTTGAAATCTAGCTCTAGGAGCAGAATGACAATGCAAAAGATACGCGATATGCGCTCCGCGTTGTGGTTAGTGGTGGTGGGTTCGCTCGTCGCCGCTACGATGACTGCGGTCGCGTGCGGCGGCACCGAGACGGTCGTCCAGACGGTCGTCGTCGAAAGGGAAGTTCCGGTCGAGGTTCAAGTCACCGTCGAAACCGTTAAAGAGGTCGTCGTCCAAGGCGAGACGGTCGTGCAGACGGTCGAAGTTGAGAGGATCGTTGAGAAAGAGGTTGAGGTCGAAGTTACGGCCACCGCTGCACCGCGAGGCCCGATCGGCCGAGAAGACACGTTCGTGATCACCGGTTTCGGTCCTGGTGCGACCGAATGGCGCGACCCTGACAACATGAACCCTTACTCCCTTGGTGGTCTAGGTCGAGTTCGCGGGATTCTCAACAAGACGATCTACGAGTTCCTGTACCTGTACAACCACAACGAAGGCGAAGTGATCCCATGGCTTGCTGAAAGCAGCGAGGTCGATGACGACTTCATGGGCGTCAATGTAACGTTGCGAGACGGCATCGAGTGGTCGGACGGTATGCCGTTCACCTCGGAAGACGTTAAATTCACGATCGAGCTTCTAATGGCTAACCCGGACATGGTGTTCGCCGGCGACATCCAAGAGTGGGTGAAGGATGTTGAGATCATCGACGATCGCAACTTCCGCATCAACTACAACAAGCCGAACGCTCGGTTCTTCTACTTCTACTTCCAGGAGAACTCGGAGATTCACCTTCCGATCCTGCCGAAGCACATCTGGGAAGGCGAAGACCCGCTCGAATTCCCGAACTTCGATCTCGACAAAGGTTGGCCTGTTGGAACCGGTCCGTTCATCGCGACCCGAGCCGACAGCCAAGGTCAGATCTTCGACCGCAACGACAACTGGTGGGCAGCCAAGGTTGGCTTCAAAGAGCTCCCCGAGCCGCTCCGTGTCGCATACATCCCGCCGGGGTCATCTGACACTATGGTCGCGCGCATGATCAACAACGAGTTCGACACTGGTTCGATCATGCAGCCGGGCGTGTTCGTGACAGCGCACAATCGCAACAAGAACATCATCTCCTGGGATACTGACGGCCCGTCTTACGGTGCAGCCGATGCCTGTATGTACACGCTCGGCGTGAACACGCAGTACGGCCCGATGTCGGATGTCAACGCACGTCGCGCAGTTCAAGCCGCGGTTGACCGCGACCAACTTGTGGCGCTGGCGTATGAGAACTCGACGGTCACCCGTGCGGTTCCATACTCGACATACGGTGGTTTGAAGGCCTACGAGGATGCGCAGGCTGACATCATCGCCAAGTACAACTGGGAAGCCCAGGGGCAAGCGGAGGTCGAGGAGTACATGGCTGCAGCAGGCTACACGATGGGCGGTGGTGGTTACTGGGAGAAGGACGGCGAGGAACTCGCCATGGATCTGCACGTTCCCGGTTGGTTGAAGCCGATGGGACCAGTCGTTGAGAAGCAGATGCAAGACGCTGGTTTCGACGTAACTTTCGTGCTCCACGATCCTGACACGGCTCCGCTCTGGGCCGAGGTACGGACGGGTTTGGCTGACATGTGGATTTTGGTCCACTGCGGTAGCTCACGCGAGCCGCACGGCAC
>JAAXHR010000305.1 GCA_012270805.1 Dehalococcoidia bacterium | reverse complement strand
AGATGTCGGGTTGCTACTTGTCATAGGGCGATCACAATCTTGGCTCGTGTCGGTTTGACGTAGGATTCAGGTTACTACCAAGCGTCCTCGGACCAAATCACACTGCCTCGCATCGAATGCCACATGCCTGAAGAGCAAACGCCGTCAACGCCCATAGACACCGAAGCGTTGCGTCGAACCAGAAACCCTCGCCGCGAAGACCGTCCGTGGGGATCCTACGAAGTCTTAACTAGAGGCCCAGGCTTCCAGGTCAAACGGCTGAGCATCAAGCCCGACAGCCGGCTCTCCTACCAATGGCATCGCCACCGCGCCGAAACCTGGACCGTAGCTCGAGGCATAGCCCAGGTAACGATCAACGGCGAAGACCAGATGCTAGGCCCATCGCAGTCGATCCACGTCCCACGCACCCATAAACACCGCATCGCCAACCCGTCATCCATCGAACCACTCGAAATCATCGAGGTCCAAACTGGTGACTATCTAGGCGAGGACGACATCGTCCGCGAGGCCGATGATTTCGGGCGGGCGTGAGATCTGTTGATCAGCTGCCTAACAGGTGGCAGATGTAAACAAAGGCGTTAGACTCCGCCACATGCTATTCTATGCCTCCTCTCTCCCTGCGGCTCCTCCCGCCTCCGACGAGGGTACGCGCCGTTCGATGATGTCAAACCGGCGGAGCGACACGAAACCTGAAATCGTATTCCGAAGCATTTTGCACCGCTCGGGCCTCCGCTTCCGAAAGGATCGCTACATCAAGTTTGATCGTCGTGGCGTCAAAGTGGATGTCGTCTTCCCAACCGAGAAAGTCGCAGTCTTCATCGACGGTTGTTTTTGGCACCGTTGCCCGGAACACGCCACGACGCCCACCCGCAACCACGAATACTGGTCAACAAAATTCCAGCGGAACATGGATCGCGATAGGTCAAATGACAAAGATCTGCAAGAGAGAGGCTGGCAGGTGATAAGGATCTGGGAGCACGAAGTAAAAAATCCTGAACTTGCAGAGCACGCCGTCACACGTGTCAAATCCGCCGTCCGAACTCTAAGCGGCACCATCCCCGTTTCTAGTCCACAGCCCGAAATGTAGAATTTGCACTCGCTCAAACAACTGTCGCAATAAATCACACCACACGGCAATGCTAGTCACACGCAACGAAGAACAGATACTCGCGATCCTAGAATCCGCATACTCTGGCGCTGTTTATGACGCCATGCGAGAACTCGGACTGGATGATGGGATTCTCCCCAACGACATCCAACCTGTAGACCCAACGATCTCGTTGGCAGGCAAAGTTTGGACCTGTTCGGGTGGACTAGTCGAGGGGATTTCGCAGGACGATTCTCTCCTCTCATGGACAGGCATGTTGAGCGCCGCGCCTTCTGGATCTGTCGTCGTCTGCCAACCCAATGACTCGACGATCGCACACATGGGCGAACTATCCGCCGAGACGCTCAAGTTCCGAGGAGTCAAAGGCTACATTGTTGACGGCGGCAACCGCGACACCGACTTCATCCTCAAACTCGGCTTCCCGGTCTTTTGCCGTTATCTGACACCGTCCGACATCGTCGAACGATGGATGATCCAAACGATGGGCGAACCCGTAACCATCGGCGATGTCGAAATCAAAACCAGCGACTACATCGTTGCGGACCGCGATGGCGCGGTGGTAATTCCCGCGTCCGCTGCATCTGACATCGCCAACCGGGTCGACGAGGTGATGAACACCGAAAACGAGTTGCGCAACATGATCCTCGGTGGCATGGACCCGCAACAAGCGTATCTGAAATATAGACGCTTTTAGCAATGACATCATCGAAGTCTGATCAGCCTCTATTCACCGAAAACCTACGCGCACCCGGATGGATGTTCGCTTTCCTCGGTCTGATGTTGGGTGCCGTCTCAGGTGGACTCACTGCAGTGGGCATCCGCGGTTTAACCGACGATCCAATAATCTCCGGTAGCGAATCGCTGCTTTTCTACGTCTCATTCGCAATCGCTATCGTCGGCATCGTCTACGTGATGCTCAACTCCACGTTGATGGAGACAAAGGCAACCGCAGACGGTATCACCGTAAAACTAGGCGTTCTAGGCACCCAACGCACATTCGATTGGGGCGACATCACCGCCATCCGTACCGCCAACCATAACATCGCCCGTCATGGCGGCCGCGGCAACCCCTTCGCTCCATCAGCCCGCCGTTCATGGACGATGTACGGAGTGCGAAACGGGGTGGAATTCGAGGTAGGCGACAGTCACGAAAACCAGATCATCTTCGTGTCCAGCTACAACGGCGACGAATTAGTAGCCATCGCCGATCCCTTTTTAAATCAACGTTGAAAAACCGGTTATGTGGGACGTTCAAGCCCACTGCTATCATCACACCATCAAACTGAACCCCTGTCACCTGTGGAGGCTTTTCGATGACTACATCAACCCTCGCCGCAATTATCTACAAACAGGGCGAGCCCGCCATCGTCGAAGCCTTGGAACTCGATGACCCGGGGCCCGGAGAAGTGATGGTCAAGATCGGCGGCACCGGCGTCTGTCACAGCGACCACAACGTCTACTCCGGATACCGCCATACCGCCGATCTGCCGACAATCCTCGGTCACGAAGGCGCAGGGACTGTCGAGAAGGTAGGCCCTGGCGTGCACGGTCTAGAACCGGATGACAAGGTCGTTTTCGCCATCCGGCCGATGTGCGGACGCTGCAGATACTGCTCAACCGGGCGTTGGAATCTGTGCGAACCGGTCTCGTCGCACCAACCGACGGCCGAGTTCCGCAAGAACGGCACCAAGTACCACGCCGGATTGGCCACCTTCGTAGAGCACACCGTGGTGTGGGAGAACAATGTCGTCAAAGTTGATCCCGATGTCCCGCTCGACCGGGCCGCACTCGTCGGATGCGCCGTCATCACCGGTGTAGGCGCTGTCGTGAACCGTGCCAAAGTCGAAACCGGATCAACAGTCGCCGTGTGGGGTTGCGGCGGTGTGGGACTCAACGTGATCCAAGGCGCCCATCTCTCTGGTGCCTCACGGATCATCGCTGTAGACACTAACCCATCTAAGTTCCAGTACGCCACTAAGATGGGTGCCACCGACACTATCGACGCATCCAAAAACGATGCCGTAGAAGCGATTCGTGATCTGACGTCGGGCGGTGTCGACTACGCGTTTGAGGTGATCGGGCAACCAGTGACGCTTCGACAGGCCTTGGAGGCCACTTGCGACGGCGGGACGGCGGTATTGGTTGGTGCGGCTCCAGACGAGGGCGAAGTAATGATCCCGATGCGCCACCTGTTTCTCGACCGCGCCCTAATCGGTTGCAGCGCCGGAACCGGATCGCCTAGGCACGACTTCCAATGGTTGATCGCTCTTTACCGGCAGGGGCGATTGAACCTGGACGACTTAGTTACACGTACGCGTCCGCTGACAGAGGTCAACGAAGCTTTCATGGACATGGAGGCTGGTGCAGTGGCGCGAACGGTATTGGTGCCCTGAGCAAATCAATCGCTAATCGCGCTCACCTCGCTCTTAAACCCCGTCCTGATGTGCGAGTTATCGCAGTACGGCTTAGTGTTAGAGATGCCGCACCGGCAGAGGCGGACTTTTCCGTGTTGCTTGAATTCGCCGCCTTCAGAATCGCGCAGGTTGAAATCGCCGACTACCTGTAAGGCGTCATTGTTCCAGACATATATGCGAGTTGGTTCGGCCACCGTTTTATGCCCTGCAGGAGTCGGAGAATCCGGCTAGGTTGTGGGATCCGTCGCAGAACGGCTTTTCATCCGACTGCCCGCAACGACACAGATATGCCTCGCCCTGAACCGGGAACTCGTTCCCGTCGGCATCGCAGACCACGAAGTTGCCGCTGACCCAATACGGTCCGTTGTCGGAGGTTGTCACTGTGGTGTCTGCCATTTGGTTACTCTCCCGCTCTAGAGCGTCATTTGGCGCTGGAAATATCTTGTAACCGCATTGTAACGCGTATCATTCCGATATCTCTAACTGAAGACACAACATGGCGCATCGCGGTCTTGAGGCGCAGAAACGATGGTAGTTACATGAAAATCACTGAAATCAAAACCTTCCTCATGTCCGGGGGCGGCAGCCGCAACTGGTGCTTCGTCAAGGTCTACACCGATGAGGGAATATACGGCGTTGGCGAAGGCTCGGGTTGGCCACGAGTAGTGCAAACTGCCGTTGAAGACTTGACCAACATCGTCGTGGGTGATGACCCTATGGATATCGAGCGGCTGCACCAGAAGATGATTGTGGCGATCATGGGTCACGGCATGACTGGCACTCCGGGATCTGGTGCGATCAACGCCATCGATATGGCACTTTGGGACATCAAGGGCAAGGTGCTGAATACGCCGGTCTGGAATCTGCTCGGAGGAAGGGTTCGCAAGCGGATCCGCACGTATGCTCATGCCGGAACGCCAGAAATCGCACTCGAGATGCGCGACCGCGGAATCACCGGCATCAAGACCGGCGGCGTTTATAAGACAGTGGAGAGAGTCGATGCCATCCGACGCGCGGTTGGCGATGAGATGGACATCATGGTCGATGCCCATGGGCCGCCGTGGTTCACCACAAAAGATGCAATCATCGTCGGCAAGGGATTGGAGCCGTACAACCTGCTCTTCTACGAAGACCCGGTGCCGCCAGAGAACACCGAGGCGATGCGGCGGGTGCAGGACAACGTTGACATTCCAATCGCGGCCGGCGAACGACATTCCCATATCTGGGGTGTACGCGAAATTATCGAGGATGAGATCGTTGACGTTGTGCAGCCAGATTCGGGAAGAATAGGCGGCATCACTCAGCTCAAGAAGATCGCAGCGCTGGCGGAGGCGCACTACATAAATGTCGCGCCGCACTCCGGGTCGTTGGGTCCGGTGGCGGAATATGCGGCGATCCACATCTTGGCGTCGATCTCCAACGCCTTGATACTGGAGCGCTTGGAAGACGACGTGCCGCAGCGATACGAGGTGATCCAGCCACACTTGCCGACCGTCGACGGATACATCACCGTGCCGGAGGAGCCAGGTTTGGGCGTCGATTTCGACGAAGATGTAGTCGCCGCGAACCCGCCCGAACCGAACGTCCGCACAGGACCCGACCCGTCGAGCGGACATTACGCACCCGGAACATACGACGAATACGTCTACTACCAACAACGCTACCGCCGAGGCCAAGAATTGCCAAGACTCAGGTGAGATGTCCGAAGAACAAAGGGGGCACTAGCCCACACAACGCCCGTTTCGTCCAGCGAAAGGGGAGCGTAGCGAAGCGAAGAATCTATCCCCTCTCCCTAGATGGGAGAGGGTCGGGGAGGGTGAGATGGGACAAAAAGGGCGGGTGGTCGTCCCTTTCGCAAAGCGAATAGGACGCTACTTCATCTCACCCCCTCTCAGGAGTAGATCTTCTGACCCGCCCGAAGTGAGGGCTTTGCGCAGAGGACGCCCGAAACACTCCTCAGCGATTCGTGCTGGGTGCGTGCCCGATTGAAGACGGCCGGGCGTCCCACTCAAATACGCCCAAACAAGGCTCCCTTCAGGAGGACTATAACGGATTGGAGTCATCGCCCTGTTGTCCCGCACTTTTCGGGTTATGGTTGATAGTTGCGATCTGATCACAGGTGAAATTAAGAGATGGAGCTACTCTAGATGTCCCTCAAAGTTGTGGTTACTTGCGAGACCTTCGTTGATGTCAAGGGCATCATCGAGTCGGCAGGCGATATCGAAGTCGAGATTTTGGACCCATTCGAGGAGACAGAGCCGTACATCGAGGCGATGAAAGATGCCGATGGCGCGCTGGTTGCGACTTGGCCATTGACGGGCCGGGATGTTTTGGAGGCCTGCTCGAAGTTGAAGGTTGTGAGCCGCATGGGTGTCGGCGTCGACTCGATCGATCTCGATGCTGCAACCGAACTTGGCGTTTTAGCGTGCAACGTGCCGGGTGTGAACACGGTAGAAGTTGCAGATCACGCGATGGCGATGATGCTCTCGATACTGCGACGCATCCCGGAAACCGTTGCCGCGACGCGTGATGGAAAATGGTCGGACGATCCGGCATTGATGCGCGAATTCCAAGAGACGGTTGATCGCGTCGGCGGTAAGACGATCGGAATCCTAGGCTTCGGCAACATCGGGCGCGCCTTTGCGCAGCGAGTTTCCGGCTTCGGCCCTAAACGAATCATCGCTTTCGATCCCTACGGCTACCAGTCGTCAGCGGACCTCTACGGCGTGCAGCTTGTCAACCTTGATGAATTGTGGGCGGAATCGGACATCATCACG
>JAAXHR010000270.1 GCA_012270805.1 Dehalococcoidia bacterium | reverse complement strand
GACAAGGTTCGCGAAGAACGCTTGACCGTGCTCGAAGAATTCGAGTTGGACGCGCCTAGGACTAAAGAGGTCGTCAATTTAATCGCCTCGCTAAGCCTAAAAGGCACAACCTTGTTAGTGGTTGAAGAAAACGAACCCAATCTGATTCTGTCTGTCCGAGGTGCCGAGCGCGTCGATGTTACCTACGCCGACGGACTAAATGCGACCAGTGCGGTATCGGCAAGAAACATCGTGGCTACGCGTGGCGCGGTTGAACGTATCGATAGCCTTTGGGACGATGCCAAAGTTCCGACGGAGACTGTGTGATGAAGATCGCTAGAACTCTCCAAAGACCGGTAATTACGGAAAAGTCAACGCTGCTTAATGAGCAGAACCGTTACGTGTTCGACGTTGACATGAAGGCAACAAAGTACGACATCGCTCGCGCCGTAGAGTGGGCGTTCGATGTGAAGGTAGTTTCGGTCAGCACCTATCGTCGGCGAGGCAAGATGAAGCGACGCGGCTTCCGCGAGAAGAAGCGTCCCGATGTCAAGCGCGCAATCGTCACTTTGGCTCCCGGGAACACGATCGTGCTGTTCGAGGGCGCATAGTTTACGGATCTGCAGATATGCCATTGAAAGAACATAAACCGACATCTCCCGGTCGTCGAAACAACGTTGTCGACGACTTTTCGGACATCACCAAGAAACGTCCTGAAAAATCGTTGCTCGCGCCGATAGTGAAAAAGGGTGGGCGCAACAACAAGGGACGCATCACTGTGCGGCGCCGCGGGGGTGGTCACAAGCGCCGATACCGAATGGTGGACTTCAAGCGCGACCGATCCGGGGTAGCGGAAGTTTTAGGAATCGAGTACGACCCGAACCGCAGCGCACGGATCGCCTTGATCCGATACGAAGACGGAGAGAAATCGTACATCGTAGCGCCGCAAGGGCTCACAGTTGGTCGCAAGGTCGAAGCTGGACCCTATGCTCCGGACTTGCCCGGCAACGCCAAACCTTTGATGAACATCCCGCAGGGAACGATGGTTCATAACATCGAGATGACCCCCGGAAGCGGCGGCCAGCTCGCAAAAGGTGCCGGCACCGGTGCTCAGGTCATGGCGCACGAAGGGGCGTTCATTCTTCTGCGGTTGCCTTCGGGCGAGATGCGTCAAGTCCGGCAAGAGTGCAAAGCCACAATCGGGGTAGTGTCCAATCCGGACCACAAGAACATCAAACTCGGTAAGGCCGGCCGTTCGCGACACCGTGGTAAACGCCCGAGCGTGCGAGGAACCGCGATGGCTCCCGATGCCCATCCGCATGGCGGTGGTGAGGGGCGTTCCGGGATCGGATTCTCGAAGCCGAAAACCCCTTGGGGCAAACCAACCCTCGGTTACCGTACGCGACGCAACAAGCGCACTGATAAGTTCATTCGGCGTCGGCGTTACGAACGCTGATCCATCGAACGCAGAAGATTTCGAATCGACAGTCGAGTTAGTAGAACATGAGCAGATCGGTAAAGAAGGGTCCATTCGTGGACCCCAAGCTGATGAAGAAAGTAGCCAGAGCCAGGCGCGAACGGACGCGCGGCGCCATACGCACATGGGCGCGTGCGTCAACAATCATGCCGGATATGGTCGGCTTAACGTTCGCGGTTCACAACGGGCGCACGTTCGTACCGGTTCTGGTAACGGAAAACATGGTTGGTCACCGATTGGGTGAATTCGCGGCCACTCGCGTATTCCGATCCCACTCGGGTAACCGCTGAGGAATCCAAGCGATGGCGATCGCAAGAGCCAAAAATGTAGGTGTGTCCGTCCACAAGTTGCGACTTGTGATGGACGAGTTGCGTGGGATGAAGGTCGACGACGCGTTAGCCTACCTTCGCTACATGACTACTCCGAGCGCAAGCATCATTTACAAGGTTTTGCATTCCGCAGCCGCGAACGCGGAGAACAACGATTTGCAGGATCGTGAATCTTTGGTGGTAAAGAGGATCGTTGCCGACAAATCGATAACCATGCGGCGTTTCCGGCCTAAGGCGCGAGGTCGAGCAGGCGCGTTCAATCGACCGACGTCGCACATAACAATCGAGGTAGACGAGGAATAAGCGCGTCTTAGAAAGCTGTTGCCAGCTCCTGACGATTGGACAATCAATGGGACAGAAGACACATCCGATAGGTTTCCGCCTCGGCGTATCCGCCGAATGGCGTTCTAACTGGTTTGCGGGAAAACCCGAAGGGTACCGCGAATTGGTGCAAGAGGACTACAGGATTCGACAGATCGTCGCTGAAGAGTACCAAGACGAAGGTGCTATCTCCCGCGTCGATATCGATCGCGGTGGCGGCGACATGAGCATAAACGTCTACACGAGCCGCCCCGGCATCGTAATCGGCCGTAACGGGCAGCGTATAGACCGATTGCGCCACGTCATCGAACGTTCCACCGGGCGCCGCGTCAGGATTTCGGCGGACGAAATCAAGGTTCCTGAACTTGACGCCAAACTGGTCGGGCAAAGCCTCGCCGAACAGCTGGAAAGGCGAATACCTTATCGACGCGCGGTGCGCATGGCCATGCAACGAACGATGGACTCAGGTGCCGAGGGCATCAAAGTCGTGGTTTCCGGTCGCTTAGGCGGCGCGGAGATCGCACGAGTCGACAAGCAGATGGAGGGTCGGGTGCCTCTGCACACGTTGCGTGCCAAGATCGACTTCGCGATCTCGGAAGCCCACACCACGTTTGGAGTCATAGGAATCAAGGTCTGGATTTTCACGGGAGACATGCCGACCGATGGGCGTGCTCAACGAACTACCGGTACGACCGGGGTTTCGCCGATAGGTCTGGGTCGGGCCCAAAGGCACCGGAGATAGAGAGTATTCCGATCGCGACCCAGCGGTCGGATAGTTGAGGCCACGACAAATGCTACAGCCCAGAAGAACAAAATTCCGCAAACAGCAACGCGGCAAGATGAGCGGTGTTGCCAACCGTGGCAGCAAGCTGGCCTTCGGAGACTTCGGACTCAAAGCAATGGAGGCAAGTTGGATCACCTCGAGGCAGATCGAGTCCGGACGACGCGCCATCACAGGTTACGTCCAGCGTGGCGGTCAAGTGTGGATTCGGATCTTCCCGGACAAGCCAGTGTCTTCGAGACCCGCCGAAACCCGCATGGGCGGTGGCAAGGGGGCGATCGAGCACTGGGTGGCACCAGTTCGTCGCGGTCGAATCATGTACGAAATTGCTGACGTGTCAGAAGACGCTGCGCGTGAGGCTTTGCGTCGAGCGGGCGCCAAGCTGCCGATACCGGTGAAGATCGTTTCACGAGCTGACGAACTCTAGGTTACAAAGGAAGTTCTTAACTCCCTAAAGGTACTGGTCAAATGCACATCTCAGAGGTCAGAGAGCTCAACAACACCGAACTTTGGCGTGAGCTGCAGGAACAGGAACGCTCATTGATGAACCTGCGTTTCCAGAAAACGACGCGTCAATTGACCAATACGAACGCGTTGCGCGACACACGTCGCAATATCGCTCGGATCCATACGGTTATCCGAGAACGGCAGATTGTCGAACAGTTGGGGCTCAGCGAGAACTCACAGTAATCAAATCCGAATTGCGAGATTTGTCGCATTTTTGAGGACATCAATAGATGGCAGGACAACGTAAGACGCGCACCGGTACCGTGATCCGCGACAAAAACGACAAGACTATAGTCGTCGCCTACTCGTGGTCGCAACGTCACCGTGTGTACAAGCGAAACCGGCGTCGTATCACGAAGTTCGTGGCGCACGATGAGCACAACGAGGCTTCTGTGGGCGACCGAGTGATCATCGAAGAGCACCGCCCATTGTCCAAGACGAAGCGCTGGCGTCTGCGACAGATCGTTGAGCGCGTCGAGGTCGTCGATCCCCACGACTCGCCTGAAGAGATCGATCAGCAAGACACCGCAATTGGAGTCGGGCAATGATACAGCGAGAGTCACGCCTTAGAGTCGCCGATAATTCGGGCGCCCGCGAGGTCCTTTGCATCAACATGACCGGAGCTAGCAATCGACGCTACGCTGGACTGGGCGACATAATCACGTGTTCGGTCAAAGATGCCCAGCCCGGCGGCACCGTGGGCATGCACGAGGTTGTCAAGGCCGTCATCGTTCGGACCACCAAGGAGTACCGCCGATTCGACGGTTCCTACATCAAGTTCGATGACAACGCTTGTGTAATCGTCGCCGACGACGGCAACCCGCGCGGCACACGCATATTCGGGCCGGTTGCCCGTGAGTTGCGAGAACGCGAATTCAACCGCATCGTATCGCTGGCACCTGAAGTTCTGTAATCGAAAGAAAATGCCTAACAAGATCAAAAGAGGGGATACCGTCCTGGTGGTGTCCGGCAAAGACAAAGGTGCTCGAGGTGAGGTGATCCACGTCGACCTCAAGAAGCAGCGCGTCTTCGTTGAAGGCGTGAACATGGTTAAGCGCCACATGGGGCGCCGACGCGGCGTGATTCAAACCGGAATCGTCGAAGGCGAGGCTTCCATCCACATCTCCAACGTCGTTTTGGTCGACGCTGACACCGGCGAGGTCGGACGCGTTCGATGGCGTGAACTCGAGGACGGCACCCGAGTGCGAACTGTAAAGGGCGGGCGCAATGGCTGAATCTAACGGTAGTACGACCATGACCATGCCACGGTTGCTTTCGCAGTATCGGTCCGAGGCAATACCGATCTTGACGCGCGAGTTCGGATACACGAACCCGCTGCAACTTCCAAGCTTGGAAAAGATCATCGTCAATATCGGACTAGGCGAAGCGATCGACAACTCCAACGCCATCGATGCCGCGACCGGCGACTTGGCAACAATCACAGGTCAAAAACCGATCGTGAACCGCGCCAAAAAATCTATCGCGAATTTCAAATTGCGCGAAGGTATGCCCGTCGGCGCGTCGGTAACGTTGCGATCTAACCGCATGTGGCAGTTCTATGACCGCCTGGTCAACGTCGCGTTGCCCCGTGTAAGAGACTTCCGCGGCACCAGTCGCGACTCGTTCGATGGCAACGGCAACTACAGCATGGGGCTGACCGAGCAGGTTGTGTTCCCTGAGATTGACTACAATCGAATAGACCGATTGCGCGGGCTACAAGTAGTGATCGTTACAACCGCCCGCACCGATGAGGAAGGTCGCAGGTTGCTCGAATTGCTGGGCATGCCTTTTGCGACGAGACGCTGATCTCGCCCTTAAATGTGAAATCCGAACGCAGAATCAACGCGGATAGAAGAGACCGAAACATATGGCTCGCAAGGCGATAATCGAACGAGAAAAGAAGCGTGCACTTCTTGTTGAGAAGCACGCCCAACAACGCGCGGAACTCAAGCGCGTGGCGAACGATACCCAACGATCGTTTGAAGAACAGATGGAGGCGCGACGACGTCTGCACCTGTTGCCGAAAAACTCCAGCCACGTCCGCCAGCGCAACCGGTGCTTCGCGACTGGACGCCCGCGTGGATACATCCGGTTCTTCGGAATGTGCAGGATAGTGTTCCGCGAACAAGCCTTGCTCGGGCACCTGCCGGGCATCCGCAAAGCCAGCCTTTAGATACCGAACTCGACTCGGAAAAGAGATCTTACAGACCAAACAATGCCAGTTACAGATCCCATATCAGACATGTTGACGCGCATCCGCAATGCGGTTATGTCGCATCACGACAAGGTGATGATCCCGCACTCAAGGATGAAGCGGGCATTGCTGCGCTTGATGCGTGACGAAGGCTTCATATCGAACATGCAGACGCGCCGCGATGGTGTCAAAGCCGATTTCGAGGTCACACTGCGCTACTACGACGACAACGAAGAATCGGTAATCACTGGCTTGAAACGCATCAGCAAACCAGGTCGCCGAATTTACGTGGGTAAGAACGAGATTCCACGCTATTTCGGTGGCCGAGGAGTCGCGTTCATGTCGACTTCTAAAGGCGTCATGACCTCGGACCAGGCTCGACGTGCAGGTGTGGGCGGCGAGTTGCTGTTCTACGTCTGGTGATTTTGACGGATCAAGCAGTCCAAACGGAAAATGCGAAATGTCTAGAGTAGGCAAAAACCCGATAACGATACCAAGCGGCGTTGACGTCAATGTCAACGGCAACACGGTCACTGTCAAGGGCAAGATGGGCGAACTGACCCAGAAGCTGCACAACGGCATCAAAGCTGAGGTGAACGGTTCTGAGGTCGTGATCACACGTTCCAACGAGGCCAGTGAACAAAAGTCGTTGCACGGCTTGTCCCGCAGTCTGATCAACAACATGGTCGTCGGCGTCAACGAAGGATTCAGCAAACGCTTGATCATGTACGGAACCGGCTACCGTGCATCGCAGAAGGGCAAGGGACTTGAACTGCTCGCAGGTTACTCGCATCCCGTGGAGATCGAACCGATAGGCAAGAACATTCTCGGAGTCGAGGGCAACACCACTATCACAGTCACCGGTCCCGACAAGCAACAAGTTGGTCAACAGGCGGCCAACATCCGTTCTGTTCGCAAACCCAGCCGTTTCCAGAGCAAGGCCGGGAGAATCCCATTGTTCGGAATCGCTTACGAAGGTGAGCAGCTGCGGTTGCGTGTCGGAAAGACCGTCGCAGGTGTGGGAGCTTAATCGACAAATGGCTAACAGGAAATTCGACCAACGACCTCGTTGGATCCGACACCGTCGAGTACGCCGACGAGTTATCGGCGGAGGTGACAGACCGCGACTTTCGGTGTTCCGAAGCAACAAACAGATCTACGCCCAAATCATCGACGACTCTGCTGGGCACACGCTGGTTAGCGCTTCGTCCATTGAAACCCAATCCGATGGCGGAAAGACCGACGTTGCAAAGAGCGTAGGTGCCGCCGTTGCCAAACGCGCCTTGGAACAAGGTGTGGACAAAGTAGTATTCGACCGAGGCGGGTACCGGTATCACGGACGCGTGAAGGCGTTGGCTGATGCTGCCCGTGCGGAGGGTCTTAATTTCTAAACATGGTTACTCAAACCGAAACCTCGCGCGAATCACGATCGGATGGGAACCGTCGTGGCAGAACACGCCGACGCCCACGTCGAGAAGAAGCGTCTGAAAGGCCCGAGCTTTTCGAGCGAGCGGTGAAGATCCGCCGCGTCTCGAAAGTCGTCAAGGGAGGTCGAAATCTATCGTTCAGCGCCATGATGGTTGTCGGTGACTACAATGGACGCGTCGGAGCCGCACTTGGAAAGGCCGCATCCGTGCCGGACGCCGTGCGTAAAGGACGCCAAAACGCCGAGCGGGCGATGCAACAGGTCGTCACCAAAGAAGGCACGATACCACACGAGGTCTTTGCCAAGTACGGTAGTGCCAAAGTTTTGCTGCTCCCAGCCGCCCCTGGAACTGGTGTCATCGCCGGTGGCGGCGTGCGCGCGGTAATTGAAGCCGCTGGCATCCAAGACGTGCTATCGAAGACGTATGGTGGCAACAACCCGGTAAATTCGGTCAGAGCGACACTCAAAGCCTTGTTGATGCTTCGAGACCCGCAAACTGAACGCGCTCGACGTCTGGGACTCGCAGGAGTGCACACACCAACGGTAAGTGCTGAGACTGACGGGTCCGAACCTGAAACCTCGGAAAATGGTTCGCCGGTTGAAGATCAATCGTCTGATGATGCCGCGGCCGTCGAATCTTCGGCTGATGTTTCCACTGAAGCACCTGAAAGTGAACAATCTTGATGAGTGAAATACGCATCAAACAAGTTCGCAGTGAAATCGGATCGATCCCGAAACACCGGGCGACTTTAAAGGCGCTCGGTTTGAAGCGCATCAACCACGTGGTCACGCAACGTGACACGGTACAAATCCGAGGGATGGTAAAGAAGGTCTCGCATCTAGTCGAGATCATCGCCTGAGAAATTGACGAGTTAGCGAAATGCCAGGATTGCATCAACTGAAACCCGCACCCGGTTCACGCAGAAAACGCAAGCGCGTCGGCCGCGGCGATGGCAGCAACCGCGGTTCGTACTCGGGACGCGGGAGCAAAGGACAGCTCCAGACCGGAAAAGTGCCATTCCTCTTCGAAGGTGGTCAATTGCGATTGGTCAAGCGGCTGCCCTTCATGCGCGGCTTCACCAATAACTTCCGCGTTGACTATACGCCGGTAAACGTTGGCAGTCTGAACATGTTCGACGACGGCGCACAGATCGGTCCCGACGAACTCGTGGCTACCCGGCTGGTTCGCCACGCCGACGCTCAAGTCAAGCTCCTCGGAGATGGTGAGATCGAGAAAAGCGTCCATGTTTCAGTGCACGCCTGCTCGGCGAGTGCACGTGCCAAGGTTGAGGCGGCGGGCGGCAGTGTCACGGTCCTCAGTGAGCATGGCACAGTCGAAGAAGCCGGTTCGAGCAGTTAGTCAGAACCGGACGGTATCTTACAAATGCAGACCACCGGGGCCCAGACAGGACGCCAATCCGCACTTCCAGCACTGTTCCGCGCTGTTGTCGATTCATGGCGCGTCCCAGATCTGCGCTTCCGCATCCTCTTCACGCTTGGCATCTTGGTCGCCTT
>JAAXHR010000165.1 GCA_012270805.1 Dehalococcoidia bacterium | reverse complement strand
CATGTAGAACGCCTGCTCGGGCAGGTCGTCGTGCTTGCCATCCAAGATCTCCAAGAAACCTTTTACGGTGTCGTCAAGGCTCACGTACTTGCCTGGCAGGCCAGTGAAGACTTCGCCCACGAAGAACGGCTGCGTCAAGAAGCGTTGAATCTTGCGAGCTCGCGACACAGTCAACTGGTCTTCGTCGGAGAGTTCTTCGATACCCAAGATTGCGATGACGTCTTGCAGGTCCTTGTATCGCTGCAACACACGCTTCACCCCGAACGCCGCTTCGTAATGCTCATTACCAACGATTGCCGGCTCCAAAATTCTCGAGTTCGATGCCAACGGGTCAACAGCTGGGAACAACGCCTGGGCGGCCAACGCGCGGTCAAGCGACACGTTGGCATCCAAGTGCCCGAAGGTCGTGACGATACCCGGGTCGGTGTAGTCGTCCGCGGGCACGTAGACAGCCTGGAACGACGTGATCGAACCCGCCTGGGTCGACGTGATCCGCTCCATGAGGTCGCCCAACTCGGTAGCCAATGTGGGCTGGTAACCGACCGCTGATGGCATTCGACCGAGAAGTGCTGAGACTTCCATGCCAGCCAAGATGTATCGGTAAACGTTGTCGATGAAGAGGAGGACATCCTGACCGCGTTCGTCTCGGAAATACTCGGCCATCGTCAAACCGGTCAGTGCTATACGAGCTCGAGTTCCGGGCGGTTCGTTCATCTGTCCGAACACCAAAGCTGTCGAGCCGATGACGCCCGACTCGTTCATCTCGTGCCAGAGGTCGTTTCCCTCGCGTGATCGCTCACCAACTCCGGCGAATACAGACACACCGGAGTGCTCCTGTGCGATGTTGCGGATGAGCTCCGTGATAATGACGGTCTTGCCCACTCCCGCGCCGCCGTACGCGCCGACTTTACCGCCACGTGGGAATGGTGTGATCAGGTCCAATACCTTGATGCCGGTCTCCAAAATCTCGGTGGTTCGAGACTGTTCGGCGAATGATGGTGGTTGGCGGTGAATTGGCAGTCGTTCGGCATCAGAAGCTACCTGCTCCCCGCCGTCGATCGCATCGCCAAGCACATTGAAGATTCTCCCAAGCGAGTTCTCTCCGACAGGCACGGCCACCGGTTGCCCAGTGTCGACGCATGTTGCTCCTCGCGCCAGCCCATCGGTGGTGCCAAGAGCAAGACATCGCGCCCAGTTGTTTCCGACGTGCTGCTCGACTTCGAGCACGAGACGTTCGCCGTCGACATCCAGTTCAAGACCGCTATAGATCTCCGGAAGGTCTTCTGGCGGAAATTCGACATCGACTACCGTGCCTATAACTTGGACAACCTTGCCTTTGCTACCTTGTGCCATTTGGGTCAGGCTCCTATATCTTGTGTCGCTCCGCATTGTTCGTCACGGAGCCTATTCGTTTCAGCTGGCGTTTTCGCCGCAGTCCTTGTGATTTAGTACCGTCTATATCTACGATCAGCCTTGCACCCCGGCGACACCACCGACGATATCCAACAACTCCCCGGTGATGGCTTCCTGCCGTGCTTTGTTGAGGTCCAAGGTCAATTCGTCTATCAATTCGTTTGCATTGTCGGTCGCGTTCTGCATGGCGATCATTCGTGCGGAGTGTTCGCTGGCCTGCGCCTCCAAAATCGCGTGGTATACCTGCGTCTCAATGTATCGCGGGGCTAAGTTGGAAAGCACCTCGCCGGGTGACGGTTCATAGATGTAGTCGAGATACAACATCGGACCATCGTCCGAACTTGCAGGTTCCGTTTCGATCGGAAGCAGTTGCAGGTTGGTGGGCTTTTGGACGGTCGTGTTGACAAACTGTGCGTATATCAGCTTCACGATGTCGGCCTCGCCGGAACGGTATCGGTCGATTACGAAGGAGGAGATGTCCAACGTATCCGCCAATGTTGGTCGGTCGCCCACTGAGAAGCTCGCCACCAAAGATTGGCCGGTCCGAGCTACAAACCGTTCACCCTTGCGACCAACGCTCACCGTGTCGATGGGGACATCAGTAGAACTGAACTCCTCAGCAGCAGCTCGTAGGATGTTACCCACTAGAGCACCAGCCAAACCGCGGTCCGGGGTCAGCAGAACGAGTAGTTCGCGATGATTTGTTCGCCTCTGCAAGAGCGGGTCCAGAGTTTCGTCATCTTCAGCCAATCGCATTGTCAAATGCGAAAGCACTTCGCGCATTTGATCCGCGTAAGGTCGTCCGTTCCGAACCATCTGCTGTGCGCGTTGCATCCTCGAGGCAGCGATCAACTGCATCGCGCTTGTGATCTTCGCAGTGTTGCTCACCGACCGTATGCGGTCGCGTATGTCCTTCAGGCTCGGCATGTCTTCGCCTTAGGTTCCTTGCAACTAAGCAGCCGCCAGATCCGCGGTCTGTTTGAACGCTGCGACTGCGTCCATCAACTGGCCGGCAGCTTCATCGGTCAATTCACCAGTTTCGTTGATATCGGCAAGCAGCTCCGGCATGTTGGCAGCCATGTAGTCGTACCACTGATTCTCGAAGTCGCGCACTCGCTCAACCGGCACATCGTCCAATGCACCTTCGTTGGCAACGTGGAACAGCGCGACCATGTTCTCGTAGGTTACGGGCGCGTTCTCCTCCTGCTTCAAGAGCTCGCGGAAACGCTCGCCACGCGCCAACTGCCGGCGTGTCACGGGGTCAAGGTCTTCTGCACCGAACTGTGCGAACGTCGCCAGGGCGTCGAACTGCGCCATCTCGGTCTTTAAGCTACCCGCCACGTCCTTCATGCCGCGTCGCTGCGCGGATGAACCAACTCGGGTTACCGAGATTCCGGAGTTGACCGCAGGCCTGATACCGGCGTTGAAAAGGTCGGGTTCCAAGAACAACTGACCGTCAGTAATCGAAATCACATTTGTCGGGATGTAGGCCGAAACGTCGCCAGCGAGTGTTTCGATGATCGGTAGGGCCGTAATCGAACCTCCACCGTACTCTGGTGCCATGCGCGCCGCTCGCTCCAACAATCGTGAGTGGAGGTAAAAGACATCTCCGGGGTAGGCTTCACGCCCAGGGGGTCGCTTCAGCAGCAACGACATCTGCCTGTATGCCCAAGCATGCTTCGAGAGGTCGTCGTAGACGATAAGGACGTCTCGACCTTTCGACATGAAATACTCCGCCATCGCGCACCCAGCGTACGGAGCCAAGAATTGGGTAGGTGCTGGGTCAGAAGCGTTGGCAGTAATGACTACTGTGTTTTCCAATGCGTTTTGGTCGGCAAGTCTTTGAACCGTTCCCGCGACTTTCGACGCCTTTTGACCGATTGCCACGTAGACACCGATCATGTCGGAGTCCCGTTGGTTGATGATCGCGTCGATGCAGAGTGACGTCTTGCCGGTGGAGCGGTCGCCGATGATGAGTTCGCGCTGTCCGCGACCCACTGGAACCATGGCGTCGACGACCTTCAGTCCGAACTGCACCGGCTGGTTGACCGGTTGACGAGAGATGACACCGGGAGCAATCTTCTCAACTGGCAGCGTCTCGCTGGTATTCGGTGCTGGTTGACCGTCTAACGGTCGACCGAGTGGATCGACGACTCTGCCGAGTAGGGAATCTCCGACCGGCACCTCCAGAATTCGGCCCGTCGATCGGACTTCATCTCCCTCTCGGATTCGGAGATAGTCGCCGAGGATAACGGCACCAACTGATTCTTCTTCCAAGTTCAACGCGAGACCGAGGATGTCATTCGGAAACTGGAGAATCTCGTTCAATCGAACGCCGGCGAGGCCGTGAATGCGTGCGATGCCATCGCCCGCTTCGACGACGGTACCGACGTCGACCATAGTAAGTTCACCGCCGAACTCCTCGATTTGGCGTTTGATCACTGAAGCAATATCTTGCCCTGCGGTGGTCATCGATTTACCTTTCCTTAGCGTGCTGGCGGGATGAAATGTACCCGCGACACTTTCGACGCTGTTCTGTCATTGCGGCTGGTCATGAGGACAATGGGCGCTGCGCCAGCGACTCCTGCATCGAACGCAATCGTGATCGAGTGCTACCGTCAAACAATCGATCGCCAACCCGTGCCACGACTCCGCCGATTATCTCCGGGTCTACGTGTTCCGACACCTCGATGCGTTGGTGCCCCGTCAATGCCTGGAGACTTGTCACGATTCGTTCGCGCCGGGCATCGTCCAATGGAACCGCGGTCGTAATTTGAGCTCGACCGATGCCCAAATGTTCATCGGTCAGTTCTCGGAATGTACTGCAAACATCGCTGAGCCGTTCCACGTCGCCGTTGGTCGTCAGCAGTGACACGAGATTCCGCACCAAAGGATCGACATCGCTCAACAACGTGGCGATTCCATCGAGCTTGACGCTCTCGGGCACTGAGGGCGCGGCCATAAAGGCTTTAACGTCAGGTTCGTTAAAGACGCCTTGAGCCGTCTCAAGATCACCCGTCCACGCGTCGAGCGTGTCACGTTCAACCGCGATCGCAAACGCGGCTTGGGCGTATCTTCTGACTGAGGTAGATGCCATCTGACGGCTTTAATCCTGCCTGGTGGTGCGATCAGTTGTTGCGAACATCGAGTCCTTCTTGCAAGACTCGGTCGATAAGCTCTCGATGCGAATCTTCATCGAGCGACTGCTCGACAATTCGCTCCGCGGCAAGAATGGCGATACCCGCGAATTCGCGGCGTACCTCCTCGACGGCTGCTTCACGCTCTCGCCGGATCTCTTCGCGGGCCCGGTCAAGCATTTCGTCGACTTGAGCGCGAGTGCGGTCACCTTCTTGATCCTTCAACCTTGATGCAGCTTCGCGGGCTTCCGCGATCAGGTTCTGGCCTTCTCGACGAGCGTTCGCCAACTCCTGCTCAACGCGTTCGGCAGACGAAGCGGCTTCGGCGCGGGCCTGATCAGCGGCTTCCAAGCTCTCTCGGATGCGTTCCGCCCGCTGGTCCAGCATACGGGTGATCGGCCCGTAGAGGAACATTCGCAAAAAGACCGCGATGACCGTGAACCCGACCAAGAAGGTTAATAGCCGGGAGATATCTATTCCCAATGCGTCCATGAGAATCTCCGGTTCGTTCTACATCACTCTGTTCGGCACACCAACGCACCGACGGGGGATTTTGAAGCGTTCACCCTAGTGACCGATCCTCACGCCGATGCGTCGAAGTTTCGCGAATTAAACGAACAGGGTGATAATTGCTACGACCAAGGCGTAAATGGCGATGGCTTCCGTGAACGCGATGGCGAGAATCATGTTCTGGCGGATCGCGTCGGCGGCCTCAGGATTGCGCCCGAGTGCTTCCATCGCCTTGCCAGCTAGCATCCCAATACCGAGGCCCGGGCCCAATGCCCCCGCCCCGATCGCAAGGCCAGCTCCAATCGGTACCCATTGATCTTCCATCTTCTTAGACCTCCTGGTCTAGATAGTGTGTGGTTACGCCGCTCGATCCGATTGACCGTGTCGACGGTACATCACTCGCGTGGGGCTCGTCCCAATCTGGGTGTCGAGACACACGCAGCATGCCAAATTTAGTGGTGCCCTCTTGCGCGATCTTCCCGTAAAGGCGGGGATCCAGAGGGGCGTAGGGGTGAGAGGCGGCGCGCAAGTTCAGTGTCCCTCCGCGCCATGGTGGTCGTCTTCCGGATGGTGGTGCGGCATGATAGCAAACGCACCGAACATCAGGGTCAAGACTGAGAAGATGATCGCTTGGATGAAACCGACGAAAAGCTCCAAACCGATAAATGGGATCATGCCGATCAAGGGGAACAGGAAGCCCATCGAGATCAGCAGTATCTCTCCTGCAAACATGTTGCCGAACAGACGGAACGTGAAGCTGATGATCTTGATGAACTCTCCGACAAGTTCCAGCAGACCTACGAAGAGGTCGATTGGGTTGCGCTTGAACGGGTTGCCGACGAATTTATCCCAGTATCCTCCGATGCCTAGGGTCTTGATGCCCCAGAACTGCACGCTGAACATGGCGAAGATAGCGATCGCCAACGTCATGTTCAAGTCGGTGCTTGATCCGCGCAGGTATGGAACTAGAATTCCAGCACGTTTGCCGACTAGCGATGTGTACTTGTCTGGGTTTTCGGTGAAAAACTCGGTGTTTGGCACTGAATCCGGAGCAACGCTTTCATCCACTCGATGCGCGATTTTGACGACATCATCCGCGGTCGGGTGCGTAGGATCGGCGACATCATACGCGACGACATCAATCAGGCTCAGTTTGTATTCGTTGCCGCGGCCTAGCGGAAGCAACCGAATACCATCTCCATCGAAGATCACAAAATCTTGTTCGCCATATGTCTCAAGGGTTTTGCCGACGAGTTTCTGCACTGACTCGTCATCGGCGTGAGTTTCTAGGTAGTGACCCATCCCTTCGCCGTTCTTGCCGACATCGTGATGCAATCCATCCAAAACTTCCTCGGCGTGTTCGCTCTCAGCCTTGCCTTCAAACTTGTGGAAGAAGTACTCTGTCGTCGTCTCAACCCGGCCGATGTTTCCGACTATTGGCAAAACGCCTAGCCAGTTTGAGAAAAGCACCACCAAGAAGATCGCGGTCGCCACGGGTATGAATATTCGTCCCGCCTTGCCGGAAGTCGATTCGGCAAGTCCGATGAAGAACTCGTAAAGAATCTCCATCAGGGATTGCCAACGCCCCGGCACCTCGGATATTTTGCGCGTTGCCAACCACGTCAACAACACGAGTACGACTATCGCGGCCAGGAACATCACCACTGTGTTGTAGAGCGCGAAATCGCCGATGTAGGTGACCAGTTCCGATGGGACTTGCAGATGAGGAACCGCACCACCGAGGAATCCGCCACCGAACGCGGCACCGAGGGCACCGCCCAAAACCGAAATGACTGCCACAGCGAGTAGGAAAACCGTTATGGCGATGCCTTTAGGGGATGAGAGCAAACTCTCCCCCTGCTTCTTGGTTCGGCTCTATCGACATCTTTCGGTTAGCGTTCGGAAGGCTCGGTCACCGTTGCCTAACGCTTCGCTCCATCGAAGTCAGACAACATCCGCATCATGCCGACTAACGCAACCGCGATCCCTAACAGGATGCCGACCACCAACAGCAAAGGTGCGCTGCCGATAAGTCCGTCTAACCACCAACCTAGCAGTGCTCCGCCGGCGATGCTCACGCCCACGAACCAGCCGATCATGGTCAGTCGCGCTAAAGTCGGGATGATGCCAGACACACTCTTCGGAGTCCGTTCGTCAGGCATCACAAAACCCGCCTCCACTCCAAACAATTATATGAAGCAAATCTCCCAGTCGGGACGTTTGTGCAACTCCGAACTTTCCTTCCTTGCGTAGCAAATATGGCACGTCAAGCGTAGTGAGACGCGGGAGATGTCCATGGCACCCCTAGACCCCAAACTTCATCTCTGCTGATCTGGCACCCCTAAGGTAAATTCGGGAAATCGAGTTGCACGGTCCTGA
>JAAXHR010000414.1 GCA_012270805.1 Dehalococcoidia bacterium | reverse complement strand
CGGCAGTTCGGCTGCGAGGATTTCACCGACGCGTTTCTCATGTTCCGGGTTGATGTAGGAGTGGAGCAGGCAAACTGCGACAGATTCGACTTCCTCTTCGCGCAGCTTCTGAACTACGCCCATCATTGCGTCTTCGTCCAGAGGGACAAGCACCTCACCTTTGAAATCCAATCTTTCCGGAACCCCAAAGCAAAGATAACGAGGCACCAACGGCTTCAACTTCTGGAACTGGAGGTCGTAGAGGGTTGGGCGTATTCCGAACTGGACTTCCAACAGGTCGCGAAAACCGTCGGTGGCAATAAAGGCGGTTTTCGCTAGATTTCCCTCGATGATCGCGTTGGTTGCCACGGTCGTTCCGTGAACGACGTATTTCACCGAATCCAGTGGCACCCCTCTCTGCTCCAGGCCCCTTTTGTCCTTCGGACATTTCCCCCGCTCGCGGGGGAAATCCTGCGCCAATATCCGATCAACGATGTTCAGGAAGCCTACCGATGGATCGCTGGGGGTGGACGGAACCTTTGCGGTTCGAATCTCGCCCGTGGTCTCGTTGATCAGGATGCCATCGGTAAAAGTTCCACCGATGTCAACGCCGAGTCGGAATTGATCGCTCACGGGTCAGCTTCTCTGTGTCCCGAAACGGCGGAACGAAGGTTTGCTGTTGCATCGATATCCACTACCCATGCTTCAGTGTCTATGGCGACTCGATAGACATCACGTGCGCGAGTTGAACTCACCCGTCCATCTCGGACGTCGCGCAGGACATCTTCAGGGTCACGTTCCTCTGGCGGTCCGTATCCACCACCGCCGCAGGTGCGGTAACTTACGACATCGTTTTCGTTGAGTTGGACGGTTACCTTCGATGGCAGTTGCGTAGCATCTGAATCTGGATTCAGAACATAGCTGGCTCTTTCGCCTGAATGTCCGCCGAATAGGCCATGTGGTCCCCAACGCTCACGGTCGGCCAAAATAGTGAAGGAAGCCTGATGGTCTGGGAAAAGGTAGTCCCGGCGCAGCCCCAAACCGCCACGGTATCTACCTGGACCTTCAGAGTCCTCGACAAGTTCATATCGAGTTATACGCACCGGATAGTTCAGTTCTGTCTCTTCAATCGGAGCGTTGGCCGTGTTTTTGCCGTGGGGTTGCACAGCGTCTGGGCCATCACTCGTGAGCCGCGCTCCAAACCCGCCAGCTATGGTCTCCAAGAAGCAATACGTTTCATTTCGATACGAGTCGAACCCGCCGAACCCGGAATGACAGATCATGCCTTCAGTGCCCGCAGGCACTATTTCGGGAATCGCATCAGCTAATGCTTTCAACATGACTTCCGTGAGGCGAAGCTGCGTCTCCCATCCACCCACGACTGGTGCGGGAGCGGTGCAGTTCACTACGCTACCTGCCGGCGCAACCATCCGCACATTGCGATAGAACCCTGCGTTCACTGGAACGTCTGGGTCGATCAGACACTTTAGTACGAATGCCACGCCGGAGTGGGTCTGGGCATACGTGGAATTGACGGGCGCCGCCCGTTGCTCGTCGGAGCCTGAGAAGTCGAACCGTAATCCGTCGTCACTGATCGCCACGCTCACTTTTAGGTGCACTGGTTCATCGCTGTAACCATCGCTATCCAAATAGCCTTCGCTCGCGTACACGCCACGGGGCAACTTCGCCAGTTCGGATTTTGTGCGACGATCTGTGTATTCGATCAACTCGTCAATGTAGCGCGCCACGGTTTCCGGTCCGACGCGATCCAACAGCGCGGTCATCCTGCGTATTCCGGTGTTGTTTGCGGCGATCTGGGCCCTGAAATCTCCAGCTGTTTCACGTTTTGCCCTTACCTGCGCCAGGACCAGGTCAAACACGTCTCGGTTAATCTCGCCACTTCGGACGAACTTGATCGGGGGTATGATGATGCCCTCTTGGAAAACCTCCCTGAATGCACCGATGCTTGCGGGCGCACCGCCACCAACGTCCACATGATGGGCTAGGCTCGCAACGTAACCTACTTCCACTCCGCCGTAGTACACGGGTGAAATGAGCGTGATGTCATTCAGGTGCACCCCTCCTGCATATGGGAGGTTCACCAAAATGCTGTCACCTTCACTCAGGTTGTCTCGACCATATGCGTTAATGGCCCTCGGGATCGTCTCAACCAATGAGCCAAGATGGTTGGGTTGACTGAATGACTGCGCAACTATGCGCATCTTCCGGTCAAAGATGGCGCAAGAGAAGTCGTGACGTGTCTTGATATTGGTCGAGTACGCGCTACGACGGAGAGCCGAAGCCATCTCCTCGGTAGCTTCGACCAGAGAATTACGGATCACCTCGAATCTGATGGGGTCTATCGGAGTTTCAGACGACATTTCAACGAATGTTTCTGCGCAGCAAGTGACGAAGGAAATGATAGCAACGTCTTCCGTGCAAACAACGCTCACACGCGATAACGTATTCGCATCGAAACTAGCCCGACCGTTCACAGGTTGAAACCCATGAAATACGACTTCATCGTCATCGGAGCCGGATCTGCCGGCGCCATTATCGCAACTCGTCTGAGTGAAGACCCTAATGTCTCGGTGCTTTTGCTAGAAGCGGGGCCCGATTATCCGACCATGGACGACCTGCCGATGGAGATCAAACTCGGCTACGGGTTTGATCGCAATATTTGGGCGCGTGCGTTCGGCAAGGACAGCAAGCACAACTGGAACTTCATCGCCAAATCGAATGATCTGTTCCCGGACATGATGGTGCCGCGGGGCAAGCTGGTTGGAGGTTCGAGTTCGGTGAATGCACAGATCTTCTTACGGGGAATGCCAGAGGACTATGACGACTGGGCTTCGTGGGGCAACGACGAGTGGTCGTTCCAGAAGTTGATGCCTTATTTCCGGCGCATCGAGACGGACACCGACTTTTCAGACGACTACCACGGGACTGATGGTCCGATAGTGGCTCGCCGTTTCAAGCGCGACGAGTGGAATCCGGACCAAGAGGCGTTCGTTGAGGCGTGTCAGATGCTTGGTTATCCCTACTACGAGGATGCGAACAACCCGGACACGACGGG